>CAZWGG010000422.1:3781-5243 GCA_964633305.1 uncultured Bacteroidales bacterium | reverse complement strand
ATCATATCTTTTCAATTTCAACGATTAACGTCCAACGATGTAACCAATTATTAATTAAGTCAAGATTATGAGAATGAACAATAACGTCAACGTGATTTTGTATGAACCAGTTTTCAAATTTTATGCTTTGCGCATTAAAGAGATAAAACGAATTGCCGTCTGAAATAATATTGCCTGGCACTGTCCAGTTTTCAAATGACTTTGTTATCCTTTCCTGCGCAACGTTACCAATCCAGAAATTAAAGGTTTGATTAATATTTTGCTCCAGGGCAATTTTATGAAAAACGGGTCCAACTTGCAATTCATAATCAAATGTAACTGACCTTATAAAAAATGCTTGATTATTTGCATTTAATAAAAATTGTTCATTTACTGCGACGTTAGGCGCGAGATTTACAGCATAAGCAGCACTATATGTGTCAATTTTCTTCATTACCAAAGAGTATTTTGTCCCAGTACTGACAGCCTTTCAAATATTCATTGTAATCAGCTTCAAAATAACCGTTATCCTTGAGGACACGAACAAAACCGTTCAGGTTAGTTATCAATAGCGGCCAGAATGTTAAAGCCTTATGATAATTCCACCAGATAATAACGTCCTGGACTGAATCAGTAACAGAGTCATAATATGCGTATCCGTTCTTTTCACCTTTCGCGGAATATTGGCCGGCATACTTCATGCCAAAAGCGTTATTATTTTGCTTAAATAGCTTACTGTCAAAACCGCCGGTTTCATGCGCGGCCTGGCAAGTAAAAAAACGAGCCATGCGGTTAGTGAAGCCATGCGCTTTTACCAGAGTATAAATTGCCTGCGCTGATTCAATAGTAATCATTTTTTTGCGGCGGTTTAATATCAGTAAGAGAACGCCGGACAGTATCGCCAATATCAGATATTTTAATGAGGATTTGCCCCGCATATTTAATCCAGGCATTTATATAACCATATAAGTTAAAGACCTTTTTTTGTTTAATCGGTTGCGCTTCCATTCATATCCGGGTTTATTGTTCGCTCTTTGAGCTTGTTTTCTGTATCCTTTTCTTCGTCCGGCGGCGTATCCTCGATGGAATCTTTATGAAGATCTGGATCAATATCCTTATCAGAATCCTCGTCCATATCTTCGGCTTCTTTAATGTCACCATTTAGTATGTCCTCGATTTCATCATCTTTTTGTTTAAGGGCAACAAAAAGGCTGAATATTCCGGCCAGTAATAACAGGCCGCCGGCGGCCAGTAAAATAGTAGTAATTTTTTTCATCCGGGAATAGTTTTATTTCTTTTTTCTGTTTAATGAGTCGGATATAAATTTGATTATATCAACAATTTTACCGATCAGGCTCCAATTAGTCACCGTCGGAACAACGCGCGCCAGTACTTCATAAACGCCGGCAATTATCGCAACAATAACCGGCAGGGTTATTTTTGCCGGCTCTGCATCCTGGAAAGCGGTTGTAACCAGGAATAA
>CAZWGG010000422.1:0-3681 GCA_964633305.1 uncultured Bacteroidales bacterium | reverse complement strand
ATTACCTGTTTTTGCGGATTCGTGACATTGCGCGGCGCGCGGCGACCGTTCCGGCGACCAGGCGGGCGGCCTTTACTTTACCGTCTTTAGTATATTTATAAGGTATGTAACCACCACCGACGGCCGGATAACCTTTGCCGCTTCTGGCAGAACGGCGGGACTGTGGACGCCTTACCGGCGGACGGCTCCGACGGCGTGTCGTGGTGCGGCGGCGTGTCGTGGTTGTGGCTCGTGTCACTCTCCGGCGACGCCTTTTGCGCGGCGGCTTAAAGATAGATTTAAGCATTTTAGGGAATAACAAAAATATTCCGGCCATACCGACCAGGACGGCAAGGATAATATTATTTTTGATCCAGGTTATAATTTTTTCCATGTGAATTTATTTTTTACCGAAAAGAGCCTTTAAGCCCAAAACGGCTATGATACCTAATATAATGCCGCCAACCGGGTTAGACATAATCCATATTTTCAGTTGATCCAACCAGCCTAACTTAACAGCCTGATTGCCGGCATAAGACATTGTGCCTGCAAGATTCATGCTTGTTGCAAGGTTTTGGCTATATGTACTAACAAGGTCATTTGATGCGTTACTTCCTTTCGGGTTTATAGCTGTACCAGCAACTACCAGTGGCGCGCCAATGGCAGGAGCAAACAGGCTTAACACCGTTCCGCCACCTATTAACAGTCCTTTAGCTATTTTTGCGAATAATCCGTTTGCCATAATATTATATATTCAAATCAGTAATGCTGTGTCTCTTTGAAACTGCGTCAGGTTGCTAACAACGTCAGCCGATCCACCACCACCGGCGCGCGGCTCCGGGTTAACTAATAACGGGTTAGTGTCTGTCTGTCCCGGCGTTTCAAATACCGTTCCTGACGTATATTCATACTCGCTCACTGTCCCTTGTTGCAAGGCGGCGGCGGCCTGGTCACTGGCTCCCGGCCCGGACAGCTGTACCGGTTCGCCTACAAATTGCGCATTACCGTTATTATCAATAACAACGGCACTCTGCAAGTTATCGACAGTCTCCGGCGCGTTTACTTTTTTGCGAAATAACAGCCAGGCGACAATACCTATAATAAAGAGCAATATCAATTTGCCGTTTTTCATTGTGCCATGTTACCCTTTATTCTTATAACATACGCCGGATGAAGGGCGGCACAAAATACCGTTACATCTTTTATTCTGGCGTTCATGTTATTTATAATGATACCGGCGGCGTCATTATAATTGATCGAAAGGGCGGCCAGCTCTTCGATGTTATAAACCTGGCGGTAATAACTACCATTTTTCAGCCTGTAATTTACCTCGGCCGTGTCTCCGGCGGCCATTGCCGGAATGAATACAGCGGTAAAATCTGTAAACATAGTTGGATTCGCGGCCACTATCGCGGCGTTACTGTAAAGGAACGGGTTTGTTCCCATACAATCGGAGTTGATATTGAAATTAATAACACCGGCGGCGGCCGTGTGGCCTGTAATGGTGCAGTTACGATCTGGCAGGAATCCATTTGCCAGTCGTAAGCAAACCTGGTTTGCTGGCATTGCACCGACGGCACAAAAGCCGTTCACGGCGGCAAGTCCGGCGGCCAGGTAATTGATTATTACGCCGTCTTCTTTTGTCTCGACTTGTAAATCTGTTATCGGGTTCCCGGCGTCGTTCCACATCAGCCATTGAGGTAATCCGCGAAAACCGCCACTGTTAAACGCCGTCCCGATCCCGCCGGGCGCGGCAAACAGCACGTTATAAGCTATCCCGGCCTTGCCGGGAAGAACACAGGACGCGACAAAGGACGCGCCGCCAACAATAAGCGGGTTAAGGTCAAATACCGTGTTACCGGTAACACCTACAAGAATAGAAAGTATCAGGGCGGAAAGGACAGCTACAAAGGTTTTCATATTGATTTTTTTAGAAATTTAACATTAAGGTTCCGGCCGATCCACTTTAAAAGCAGGAAGGCCACGACAAAAATCCCGACAAACCAGGCAAGACCCGGCAATTTGAATCCGGGAAATATTTTAGTCTGTCCATAATAGGCCGGTATTTTGGGGGCTACAAACTTCTCAACCAGGTCTCCAAGACCGACCCCGGCCAGAATCCAGGACGCAATTCTCAATATCGAAGCAACTAAAGCACTCATAATCAATATTTTATAGTTATATGCACATATTCATATATGTATTTAACTACAAATGTTATATGAAAATATCGAGAAAAACAAGAAAAAACAGGAAAAAAACAGAAAAAAACAGAAATTTAACTGGAATTAAAAGGGAAAGAATACAAATTCATAGGCTTAAAAGACAATTCAAAAAGAGGATATAGGTATTTATTGCAGAAATCCCGGTAACTTTTTGTGTCATTAATACGATACATAGTAACAAACTCATTAGGCCGGTTAATATAAACATCTTTGTAGTCTTTTAAAATATCTTCAATAGGAATATGTTCCCGCCTGGCCTTTTGTATTATGTTATTTGAAATGAAAACAATGCGGGAATTAGATTGTTTGCCGCGACATTTAGCAAAATATTTTGTTACATACCGTAAGGCTCTGACCGGCTCCCTGATGAAAACTGGTTTTGTCGCGTCGCGCTGTATTGCACACGGCGAATAATTGCATATATCCGCAATAGTATGGTTCCAGGAATCATTAAGAACAGTAAAAGGAACAAAAGGAATACTAATGAGAATATGAAAATGAACTCGATTATTCTTTGAGCCATTTTCACGCACGGCCACATAACCGCGCGCACCATACGTTTTACGTAAATTTTCAACATACATTGAGAATTTTTGGTTTATAATATAATCATTGAACAGCTTACGGGTGTATTTTGACCAACGCCGCCGGAACGGCGGGAAAGTAATTGTAAGGAATAATGTTTTTACGTCAGATTCTATAACCAGGTAATGCGCCGCGCTGGCCATTTTTCTGTAAACGCGCGAATCAATACGGAATGTTTTTTTTTGATTGCCATATTCTTGACATTTGCGCCGCATCGGGCAAGACTCATGGTATGAAAATATACAACGTCCGAAATCTGAGAAAGGTTTAACTTCTTTGCGTTCATTGACATATTGGCGCCAGCGTTCACATTGATATTCACGTTTACCATACTTGCAACGCCTTTCATGGTCGTAACGTTCAAATTTTTCGCGCTGAATTGCCGCCGTATCTGCACATTCAACAATATCACCGTTTAAGTGAATTTTAATCATGTAAGCGGGTTATCTCTAAAAAGGTTCCACTTTCATAGAATATTGTAACCCGTCCAGGTTCAATATTGACTCTCTCGAATTTTTCACTTATAGTTGCGCGGTCAATAGGTTCACTGGCCTGTTGAATAGCATTATATAAAACGGTTAAGTTTTTAGTGCAATCAATATGATCGCAAACTATCATTTTAGTCTTTTTTCCGCTTGGCTGAAAGACTTGAATTAGTACTTGTTTCATTGATTGTTAATTCTTGGGGGTTAATAACTACATAACCACAATTAAGACACTTGTAAGCTTTTAACTCTATAACAAGAGGAATAGGCGCACCTGTCATGACTCGTGGTATACTTTTTAGCTTGTAAACAATTTCAAATGTATCGCAATTCTTACAATTAGGGCATAGCAATAAAGGACGGCTGTTAATAACGTCCTGGCTGATTTTAACTTGTAATTCATTCAT
>CAZWGG010000421.1:2000-5253 GCA_964633305.1 uncultured Bacteroidales bacterium | reverse complement strand
AAATCAAAAAGACATTTTATGGGTAAAATATCCTTTTCTCCCTTCCTATTCAAACTATAACCTGGCTAAAAAACAGATGAAGCTTGGCGGCGGGTTAGTTACCTTTGAACTTAAAGGCAACAAAGAACGGGCAATGAAATTTATGAATTCATTAGAGCTTTTTTCCATATCATCAAACCTGGGCGATTCAAGGACAATAATCACACATCCGTCTACAACAACTCATTCGAAAGTCCGGCCTGAAGAAAGAGAAAAGGCAGGCATCACCGAAGGCATGCTTCGTGTATCTGTTGGTTTGGAGCATATTGATGACTTACTTGCCGATGTTGAGAATGCCCTTAAAAAATCGCTGAAGTAAGTATGAATATAGTAATTGCCCCTGATTCATTTAAGGAGTCTCTTTCTGCCCGGCAAGTTGCACAATCATTAAAGAAAGGTTTAGAAAAAATAGTAAAATCTGCTAAAATTGAAACCGTGCCTTTAGCAGATGGCGGAGAAGGAACTGTTGATGCTATTGTTGATGCAAACCATGGGAAAAAGAAAAAAGTACGTGTTCATGACCCATTAATGCGCGATATTGATTCGTATTATGGTATCTCAGAAGATGAAAAGACTGCTGTTATAGAAATGGCTGCTGCTTCGGGTCTTGAGCTTTTAAAGCCGAAAGAAAAAAATCCATGGGTAACCACTTCATTCGGTACAGGCGAGTTAGTTTTAGATGCATTAAATAGTGGATGCAAAAAAATTATTGTCGGTATTGGAGGCAGTGCAACAAACGACGGTGGAGCGGGTTTGGCTATGGCACTTGGAGCTGTGTTACTAGATAAAAATGGGAAGCCGGTTGGATATGGCGGGGGTGAATTAAAAAAAATTCAGACCATAGAACTTTCAAGATTAAACCCTAAAATAAAATCTACAGAATTTATTATTGCTTCAGACGTTGATAACCCTTTAACAGGCCCAAAAGGGGCATCACTTGTTTACGCACCGCAAAAAGGTGCAAGTATTGACATGGCCAAACAACTGGATAAAAACCTGGAGCATTATGCAGAAAAACTTTCATTTACTTTTGGAAAAAATTTCAAACAGATTCCTGGATCCGGTGCAGCAGGTGGATTGGGTGCAGGTTTAATGGCATTTCTTAATGCAAGTTTAGTACCAGGTTTTCAATTGATTAGTGAAATTGTAGACCTTGACGAAAAAATTAAATCAGCAGACCTCATCATTACGGGTGAAGGAAAAATTGATGTCCAAACTCAATATGGAAAAACACCGTACGGCGTTGCAAAACTTGCTAAAAAATATAATAAACCTGTTTTGGCAATTGCCGGAATACTTGGAACAAATTACCAAGAGTTGCTTGATAACTATTTTGATGTAATACTATCAATTGTTGACCGCCCAATGACTGTTTCCGAAGCAATAAATATAGCATCTGAACTTTGTGAAGCAACAGGTGAAAGAATTGGCAGGATGTTACTATTGAAAATTAACCGAAAAGCGTTGCAATGAGCTGTTTTAGTAATGTTTAAAAAGAAAGGGTGCTTTGGCAAATACCCAAAAATTTTATTTTCTTATTAAATATTCTATTTCTTTTATTTCCTACTTTATTTTTCTAATATTGATGTTCATTTAATAAAAATAAGAAACAGATCATGAAGAAGCGAAGAATTAACTTAATTTACGTAATAGGTTGTTTGTGTTTGTATTTTCTTTTAGTTGGATGTCAAAAAAAGGTAATAAATTCTAATGCAATGCTTAAACAAAAGATAGATAGTTTGTTATCCAGGATGAGCCTTGAAGAAAAAATAGGGCAGACTGCCCAGCGGGAGGGACCGGGCAGTGCAGATTCTGAACTGCCACAAGAAACTAGAGATGCGGTTAGAAACGGTAAAGTAGGATCTTTTTTAAATATGGTTAGTCCGGAACATAAAAGAGAACTGCAACGTATTGCCATAGAAGAGAGCCCGAATGGAATACCCCTTATATTTGCGCGTGATGTTATTCATGGATATAAAACAATTTTTCCTATACCCCTTGGATTAGCTGCAACATGGAATCCTCAGCTTGTAGAACAGGGGGCACGTATTGCAGCTGAAGAGGCTACAACTAACGGAATAAAATGGACTTTTGCCCCGATGTTGGATATTTGCAGAGATCCCAGATGGGGTCGTATAGCCGAGTCGCCAGGTGAAGATCCTTTCCTGGCATCGAAAATGGCAATAGCTTACATAAAAGGTTTTCAGGGAAGTGACCTGTCTTCTCCTACCTCTATGGCAGCTTGTGCCAAACACTATGCAGCATACGGAGCTGCTGAAGGTGGTCGTGATTACAATTCGGTTAATATGTCTGAACAATTGTTAAGGAACGTATACCTTAAACCGTTTCATGCAGCCCAACAGGCAGGGGTGGCAACATTCATGTCTTCTTTTAACGATATTAACGGGGTGCCTTCATCAGGAAACAGTTTCCTGCTTAAAACTGTTTTACGTGATGAATGGGGGTTCGATGGCTTTGTTGTAAGTGATTGGCAATCCATCACAGAAATGATTACTCATGGATATTGTACCGATACTATTGATGCTGCAAGACGGGCGGCCCTTGCCGGGTTGGATATGGAAATGGTTAGCGATGCTTACGAAAAGCATCTTAAAACACTAATTGAAAATGGCATACTAACCGAAGCGCAACTTGATAATTTTGTTAGAAACATACTTCGCATCAAATTTCGTTTGGGGTTGTTTGATAACCCTTACACCATAAGAGATTCAGATGAGGTAATTCTTAGCAAATCAAACTTGTCGGCAGCCAAAGAATCTGCAATACAAAGCCTGGTATTATTAAAAAATGAAAAGAACATATTGCCCCTTTCAAGAACTGTAAAAAAAGTAGCCGTTATCGGGCCACTTGCTGATGCATCTTTAGAACAACTTGGAACCTGGATATATGACGGGGATAAAAAAGATTCACGCACACCACTTTATGCATTAAATGAGTATTTAGGAAATAAAAAAGTTCATTTTGTCCCTGCCCTTGATTGTAGCAGGGATATGTCAAAAAAGAATTTTTCCGATGCCCTCTCTGCTGCAAAACATGCCGATGTGATACTATTTTTTGGGGGCGAAGAAGCTATCCTTTCCGGAGAAGCCCACAGTCGCGCAAATATTGATTTACCAGGTGCTCAGGAAGAATTAATTCATGAATTAAAAAAAGCAGGTAAGCCTATTATATTAGTCATAATAGCAGGTCGTCC
>CAZWGG010000421.1:0-1988 GCA_964633305.1 uncultured Bacteroidales bacterium | reverse complement strand
TCACTTTAGGAAATATTATTGACAAAGTTGATGCTATTTTAATGGCTTGGCACCCGGGGACAATGGGTGGACCGGCCATAATAGATGTTTTATTTGGAGAAACTTCACCAACAGGAAGATTACCTGTTACCTGGCCGAAAGCTGTTGGACAAATCCCAATTTACTATAACCATAACAATACAGGAAGACCGCCAAGTGAAGAATCTTTTATTTCAATGAATGATATTCAAATAGGAACTTGGCAAACTTCTCTTGATAATACATCACATTACCGTGATATAGGATTTAAACCCCAGTTTCCGTTTGGTTTCGGACTCGGTTATACCCAGTTTAAATACGATAATATCAGGGTATCGAACAATACCATTTCTATAGGCGACAGTTTATATGTATCGGCAGATATATTCAATACAGGTAAAAGAATTGGAACTGAAGTTGTTCAACTATATGTTCGCGATGTGGCTGGTGATGTTATACGACCTGTTAAAGAACTGAAAGGATTTAAACATATTACACTGAAACCGGGAGAAAAACAAACAGTAGAATTTATATTATATACAGATGATCTCGCATATTATAACCAGAATAGTAAAAAGGTTGTTACCGAACCCGGAGAATTTAGGGTATGGATAGGAAAAAACGCAGAAGATGGTCTTGAGGCAGAGTTTGAAATAAGAAATCCATAAATGAAAAATACGTCTGAATAGTACGTGTTGATTAAACTAAAATTATTGGAAATGAATAAAAAAATATGTTTCAGCCTTATATTGACTATAGCTTCAACATTTTTTGTTATATCCCAGAAAATAGAACCACCGAACGATTTTGAGTTTGGCCCCGATACCGATTATAAAAAATATGAAAAAGCTATTGTTGAATATATTGATTGGCTTTTAGTTTCACCTATTGATTCTGCACAGGAACAAAGAAAGTCAATATCAAAATTTATTAACGAATGGGCTAAAGGAGTTCCTTCGGAATTAATATTTCCTTACACAAGTATATCCGACCCAATATTTAAAGACATTAAAAAAAAATATGGATTTGACTTATATATGAGTTATTATGGAGGCATGATCAAGTTTTTATTAGAACATCCTGACAGTAATGATCTTATTGAAGTTCAGATTGCAGGGATAGAGCATCTTCTTGCCTTCTATAAACTGAATATTACAAGAATAAGGGATTATAAATGCATTGATGTTTATACTAACCTAAAAACGCACAATGGGCTTAAGGCATATATAAACAAGAAATTATCAAAAAGAGAGGTAAAGAAGTTTAAAAAGTTTCAATTAAAGAAAAACAATAAATAGACAATTTCTTAGGAAAATGAGCTTCGTGTAATCAAAAATCTGTAAATCAATAAAAAAAACATAATAATAAATTGATTGTTAATTTTATGTTTTCGTGATTTTTTTGTGATACTTTTTATTTATTTTTCCACTTCTATGAATAAGGTTTTAATTATAGAAGATGATAAGGATATTGCCGACCTTATTTCAATCCATCTGACTGATATGGATTACAAGATTGATAAGGCTTTTGACGGAAAAGAGGGTTTATTAAAAGCTTTAAATAATAATTATTTGATTATTATTCTGGATATCCGCCTGCCCCAACTTGATGGTTTTGAAGTATGCAAGCAAATACGAATGAATAAAATAAATACACCTGTTATCATGCTTACCTCAAAATCAGAAGAAATTGACAAAGTGCTGGGACTGGAAATCGGTGCAGACGACTATGTAACAAAACCCTTTAGTATAAGGGAACTGATTGCAAGAGTAAAAGCATTATTACGCAGAATAGAATTAGCGTCCATACCAAAAGAAGAAGAAGGAGAAGTTGAAATTCAGCAGGTGGGTTTATTTATTAATGTTGGGAAACGAATAGTTGAAGTGGACAATAAACGAATTGAGTTATCACCTAAAGAATTCGATTTATTAGTATTATTGGCATCAAATCCGGGGAAAACTTATACAAGA
>CAZWGG010000420.1:0-5254 GCA_964633305.1 uncultured Bacteroidales bacterium | reverse complement strand
AAAGAGAAAAAACAATATTACTTTTTGTCAAACAAAAAAATTATCTTAATCTTACTTAAAGAAAAGATAATTCAAACATGTTGAGATTTGTAAAACTCTTAATTTCTAGGTTAGAAGATATTATAAAAATAATTAGTGTTCAATTGCAATTTTGCTAATTGACTAATTTGTTCTATATCCAAAATTGAAAAATTGTAAGCTTTGTTTAGAGACTGTTTTTAGTTTTTTAAACATCAAATTATTTTTGTGTTTTTGTGGTACATAAATGTTTATACTTACCTAATAAACAAAAACTTAACCCAAAACCATATATTAATAAAGTAAGAATATTAATCACTTAAAATAAAATCACATGAGATATTACTATTTTCTTCTTCTACTATTACTTAGTTGTAAAAAAGAGATTAAATATGTATTTAACGATAACTTTGAGAATGGTCTTGATAACTGGGAAATTACATGTCCTCATCGAGTTAAAATAGTTGAATCAAATGATTCTATACATAAAAAAGTTATGGCATTGTATCCACATGGCCCAGCTGTATATGCCTTAATAAAGGGATCAGAAGACTGGAGTAATTATAGCATTGAAGCAGACTTTTTATTTCCTATCAACCATCATCATTATTTAGGATTTATTTATAATTATGTTGAAAATGGCAATAGAGTTGACTTTGGTTCTATATTTTTATTTGGTCCTTACGCTGCAGATAGTGATTCTGAATGGCAAAAAATATATAGAGAATATCTTTATACGCGAATTCCTAATTATGAACCAGGTAATGTTATTCTTGTAAATCCCCATAGAGATGGGAATGCCAGTAGACTTTTATATAATGAATTCACAAATAAATTACCCTCTGATTCAGCTGTAAAAGTTAATGAATGGCATAAATTTAAAGCGGAAGTGATGGGCAGGAAATGTCATTTTTATATCGATAATATGCAAATCCCAAAAATTACTTTTGACTATTTTGAATTCAGCAAAGGTAAAACGGGTTTTAAACCACGGTTATCTGGTTCAGAAGTATGGATAGATAATATTAAAGTTTTTCCAATAAATGAGTTTTCATATATAGGAGAAAACATTCCCAAGAATATTGTTTACAAACCAGATGATCTTATTACAAAATGGGATTATCTGGGTCCATTTTATCACAGGCATGATGAAGCGGCAACAGATTTCAATAAAAATCAAAAATACACTGATAGTGGTATAGAATATGGTTGGAATACGATTAAAGCTGATGAAAGGGGATGTATACTTGTTGGTAAAATAACTAGAGAATCATTAGGTCAAGATCTTGTATATTTTCATCATTCATTATACTCCGAAGCTGATCAAAATGCTAAAATTAAATTCAGTTCAACAATTCCACTAGTTATATGGGTAAATAATATGTTCTATGACAAAGTTGAGAATATGCACAGTATATGGTACGATTTTAATTATAACCAAGATCATAAAGGAAATGAAAAAGAGATTCAACTTAATAAAGGAAATAATGACATTATAATTCTCGTCTATGGTGGAAGATATGGAGGTGATGGGTTTTATGCTTCAATTGAATACTATAAATAAACATTTGATCGTATTATTATCATATCAAAATATTGTTTCTAATATGATTAAAATCGTTAAAAGCTGTATAATTTAAATTATTTATAAAAGAAGCCTTCAGTTTACAATAAAATATTTAAATATTTTACTATAACGTATTTGAAAAATGCACTATCCTAATTTTTTTATTGTAGGTATGCCCAGATCCGGGACAACATCTCTGTATACATATCTAAAACAACATCCAGAAGTATATTTATCTATTTTGAAAGAGCCTCATTTTTTTTCAACTGACTTAACCTCTATTCCTGTATATGTTAAAGACGAAAACGAATATCTTGGATTATTTAATTCAGTTAAAAACGAAAAAATTATTGGAGAAGCATCTGTTTGGTATCTTATGTCCAAAGTTGCGGCTTCCAAAATTAATGCATTTTCACCGGAATCAAAGATTCTAATCATGTTAAGGAATCCAGCGGACATGCTATTTTCATTATATAATCTGTATATAAGAACAGAAAACGAAGATGCCGATAGTTTTGAGGTTGCACTTGAAAAGATTGATCAAAGACGAAAAGGATATCTACTTCCTAAAAAGTTGTATTTCCCGGAAGGTTTAGTGTACACTGATATTGGATTATATTTTGAGAAAATAAAGAGGTATATAAATATTTTCGACAGCCGAAGATTGAAAGTTGTAGTTTTTGAAAAATTCATAACGGATCCGTTATCGGAACTTCAAAGCATAATGGAATTTTTACAGATTACTAAAACTTATCCAATTGAATTAGACCTTAAAAAGGCTAAAAGGATTATATCTGAAAAAGTAATATCTCAACTTAAGAATAGTACAAAAGAGATAAGAGAAAAAGTTAGAATAAAAAACGGGAAAACACATTTAGGCTCAAAACCTATTCCTTTTCACAGAGAAACAAAAGAGAAGTTACTCCATTATTTTAGTGATGATATCTATAAAACAAGTCAACTCTTAAATATTGATTTACAATGTTGGTTAAGTAATTAATTTTTGCATATATCATGGAAACGAATTATCATGTAAATAGAGATATAGTTATAGATTTTATAGAAGAACTTAAAAATTCGTTAGGTTCAACAACATCATTTCTTGAAAAAAAAAGAGATTCAACCTTAATGGTAAAAGTTTTATTTCAAAAAATGATTGAAATCGACCAACAAATAAAATTACTCAGGTATTCTATATTGCATTTTGGAGATGCTGAACAAGGCGTAATTCTTAGTATTTGCCAATTAAATATCAATAGGCTTCAAAATGCAGAACTAAATAAATTGCTTAAAGGCAATATTCCTATTGGAAAAACTTTAGACACAAAAAATATCAAAAAAAAAACTATTGAAATAAAGCTTGTAAAAAGTATGAAGTTCGCACGAATGATGAAAACTAAAACTCATATTTTCAATTCAAAAAAATATGAGTTATATGAAAATGATCGATATGTTGGACTTGTAAAAGAAATTTTTAATAAAGAAAGTATTCGAAGAGCACTTAAATAGTAAACCGATGAATTTATTATCTGGAAAAATTAAGGATATATAAATCTGAAAGAAAATAAAATCAATTACACAACTAAATGGTTTAACACAAAAAATATAGTAAAAGGCTCTACTGATAATTTTACATTAAACGGAAGAACTGACTTTTGCATAACAAGATATGGGAAATTAATCTCATTTTCCGATATTGAAAAAATGATTACTAAGAATATAAAAAAAGTGGAAGAATGTTTGATTTTTAGTAATAAAAATGATAGTAATATAGAAAATGAAGTAATAGCAGTATGTATATTAATACCTAAGAGTAATCTAAAGGCAGAAGATATTCGGTTGAAATGCAAAAAGATTTTTCATAAATATTATGTTCACAGCAAAGTGATTATTATATCTGAAATCCCCCGAAATAAATCAGGTAAAATAAACAGAAATGAAATAAGAAAACTTATTATGAAATAAATATAATTATGAAAACATTAGAAAAAATAAAATGGATTATTGTTAATGAATTAGACTTGGATATAAAAATAGAAGATATCCACGAAAATGATTCTTTATACGAAGATGGGTTATGTTTGGATTCCATAGCAATTATTGATTTAATTGTTGCTATGGAAAAAAAATTCAATCTTAACTTTAAAGATAATGAACTAAAATCAGATTATTTCAATAATCTGAAAACATTATCAGATTTTATAGAATTCAAACTTAATAATAATTAAATGGATCCGATTATTAAGAATACTATTCCTTCTAGAAAAGAGTTTATAACCAATTATCCTGTTTTTAGATACTGGAAAAATAATTTAACAACAGAAATACAAAAAAGGGATACATTAACCTTGTATATACATATCCCATTTTGTATACAACAGTGTGAATATTGTTATTATTTTACCCTTAAATACCAAGGACAGCAATCCTTAAATCATTATGTTGATTACATCTGTAAAGAACTGGATTTAGCTTGTAATATATTTGCTCTTTATAAAAGAGAAATAAGTTCAATTTATTTTGGAGGAGGAACACCTACTTTAATGAAGATATCAGGTTTTGAAAAAATTATTAACACAATTTCTAAACTATTTTCAGTTTCAAATCCAGAAATTACAGTTGAATCAAGCCCAAATCTATTAAACAAAGAAAAGATTACCCAACTTAGTAAACTTGGTATAAATAGATTAAGCATTGGCGTACAATCGTTTAATAACAAGATATTAAATTTAAGCGGAAGAAAGCATACAAGTGAACAAGCTATTAAAACAATACAGCATGTTAAGGATACGGGGAAATTTAATGTAAATATTGACTTACTTAGTGGATTGAATGGAGAATCTGATTCAAGTTGGAAAGAGAGTTTAAAAACTGCATTAAGTTTACAACCTCAAAACTTAACAATATATAAAATGCAAAACTTCTCGAATACAATTGTCTTTGACAAAAGTGTGCGAAAGAAAGGAATCTATTTACCAACTGATGAGGAAGAACTCGAATTTATGAAAATTGCTCTTAAATATTTAAATGAGTCGAATTACAAGCCAATTACCTATTTTACCTTTAGTCCGGGAGGCGAAAAAAATCATGCATATGTTAATGATATTTGGTCAGGTAAAGAATATTGTGCAATTGGGGTATCAAGTTTTGGTATGATAAACAACTTTTGCTACCAGAATACTAATAATTATGATTTATACTTCGAAAAGATAGAGAATAACTCCTTACCTATAGCTCGTGCTTATAAATTGCATAGTGTTGATAAAATTATACGTGATATCCTTCTTGGATTAAAACTATGTACAATTGATATAGATAGAGTAAAAGAAAAACATGGTATCGACTTAATATATCTATTTCCCGAAATTTTCAAAAAGTTAAAAGAAGAAAAGTACATACTAATTAAAGACAGAAAGATTCATTTAGATAAAAAAGGTGTTTTATATGGTGATTATGTAGGAATAGTTCTTGCACAAAAGCTAAGAAAATACTTTGGATTAAAAACTATGAGTTTAAGTTAGTTAATCGTTTGTAAAACGAAGATAGTACCTGATAACAAAGACGAAGAATAAGTAATCCCAACTAAATAGTGCCTGCCAGAAAACTCCTATTTTGTAAAGTCTTTGATAAGAAAACGTCAAAGACAAGGCTTTCGAAGCATTGAAAATG
>CAZWGG010000419.1:0-5269 GCA_964633305.1 uncultured Bacteroidales bacterium | reverse complement strand
TGAATTACGTACTCCCCTATCCTTACTTATCGATCCTCTCTATAAATTAAAAAACAGACAGGTTTTACCTTCTAAGGTTAAATATTATTATTCCTTAATGTATCAAAATGCCCAACGATTAATGAAACTTATTAATCAATTGCTTGATTTCAGGAGAATTGAGACTAACAAATTTACCCTGGAAACCAGCCAAGCCGACATAGTAAGATTTACAGGAAATGTAGCTGATGCATTTCGTTTAAATGCTTTACACCGAAATATTAAATTTTCTTACATTTCAAATCCTGGAAGCCTGATAACGAAATTTGACCCCGATAAACTGGAAAAAATACTGTTCAATTTATTATCAAATGCCTTCAAATATACGCCTGATAATGGAGAAATCAGTTTGCTATTATCTTTGCGTGATGATTCTGAAAATAAACCTGAAAACAATAAATTCATAGAAATAAAGGTTACAGATAACGGTATTGGAATTCCTTCCCATTCATTACATAAGATTTTCGATCTCTTTTACCAGGCAAATCTGCCTGAAGGTTTTAAAAGTGAAGGTACAGGAATTGGCCTTGCCCTAACCAAAGAATTAGTGGAACTTCAGAATGGTAAAATCTCTGTAGAGAGTCAGGAAAAAAAAGGAACTACATTTACTGTACTTCTGCCATTAATTGATTATAGTACAAAACAAAATCAGGAATCAGAAAAAATTGCAAATGAAAACCAGGTTGAACCAATTGATCATTACGAAAACTCAGAAAATTATAACTTTCATGAGACTAATCATGAAACTAATAAATCATTGGTATTGATTGTAGAAGATAATACAGATGTTCGAACCTATCTTAAAAATGAATTATCAAAAACCTATTTTATTATTGAAGCAACGAATGGTGAGGATGGATGGCAGAAAGCAGTTGAATCGGTACCTGATTTAATTATTAGTGATATTATGATGCCGGTTATGAATGGACTGGAAATGTGCAAAAAAATAAAAACCGACGGACGTACCAGTCACATTCCTGTAATTATCTTAACCGCCAGGCAATCAGACAAATATATTATTGAAGGGTATGAACTAGGAGCTGATGATTATATTACAAAGCCTTTTAGTACAGCTATTCTTATTGCACGTATCAAGAATATTCTTGAAACAAGGAAAAAATTCTCAGAAACCTTTGGAAAATCTCCATTTATTGACATTAAGAAACTTATACATAATACGGCAGATGAGACTTTTGTAAAAAAAACAATACAAGCAATTGAAGAATCGATATCAGAACCTGAGTTCAATATCAACTTATTAGCAGACACAGTTAAATTAACCCGCCGTCAACTCACCCACAAAATTAAAACCATTACCGGACAAACCGTTCAGGAATTTGTTAAAACCGTACGGCTCAGCAAAGCTGCAGAATTATTACTAACAACAGACCAGGCTGTTTCTGAAATTGCTTATCAACTCGGATACAGCGAACCCACAAATTTTTCAAGAAGTTTTACAAAGCAATTTGGTAAATCTCCAACTGATTATATCGCTTCTGTTTTAAATAATAAATAAGGATATCTAAAAATCTATCTTGATTAATTTCAGACGTTAACTTCGGCCGAAATCAAAACAAAAATCATGTTTTTAAAAAAATGATACAGATTTGTAAAAAAATGATTGTTGATTAAACGAGAAGCATTATAACTTTCGAAATGATTCTCAAAACTTTCAATCACATGATACTAAAATCATTTCTTTTTTTCTCATTCTTACAAAACTATTTACTCCATATAAAAAGTACAATTATTTTTTTTGCCTGACAGAAAGGAAATTATGGTTTGATAACTTATATGGAGAATATATTCAATTATAAAGATCATTCATTAATTGAATAAATTTTTGATGAATTATAGTTTTTGGTTCTTTAAAATTAGTTAGGTATGTATAAATACTTCTTATTAATAAAGAGAAAGCCAACATTGGTTTTATTCCTATTATTTATTTTATTATTACTGTGGCTAATAACAGGATGTGAAGAAAAGAAAGATAAGTATTATAAACGTCCTGAGTCGCTTGAACCCCCTATTTATCAAATTCTAGAAGAGAAAGGGAATTTTTCTTCTTTTCTAAAATGCATCGAGAAAGCCGGATATAAAGATATTTTAAACAGGGCAGGATACTTTACTGTATTTGCACCCACTGATGAAGCTTTTAGCCAGTTTCTGACAGAAAACTCATATACTTCTGTAAATGAAATAGATACGTTAACAATAAGAAAAATTGTCAGCTATGCTCTAGTCTCTAATGCATATACCAGGGATAAACTTGATGATTATCAGTCAACCGATATGCAAGCATGGGAACCTGATATAGCATTTAAAAGAAAAACAACATTTTCAAAATGGGTTTATAATGAAGATGTAAATGGTAAGATGGAAAAAGTTGTTGATCAAAATGGGGTACCTCAATTACCTGGAACAGGAAGTGTCTTTATTGCTGATGATAACAACTACAGACACATACCTTATTTTACAACTAACTATTTTTCAACTGCTAATCTCACTTCCTACGATTACAACTACTTCTTTCCTCAAACAGATTTTTCAGGTCTTAATGTTGTTGATGCAAAAGTAACTGAAAGTGATCTTCTTGCTGAAAATGGGGTAATTTATGTTGTTGATAAAGTAATCTTACCATTACCCAATCTTGAAGAATTATTAGCAAGTAATACTGAATACAGTAAGTTTAAAAGTATTGTCGATAATTATATGAGATATTATTATTTAGCCCCGAGTTACTTTATCAGCAGGTACGAACAATTTTCGGGAATAAGCGAAGATGTATATATTAAACATTATCCCTATTTAAATTATGGACTGAATTGTGAAAATTTTTTAAGATATGGTGGGGGTGAAGATTACGATGCACAAATTGACGGATGGACATTATTTGCACCGACAAACGATGCCGTACAACAATTCTTTGATTCCAAATTTCTGGTTCATTATGGCTCCCTGGATAATATGTCCCCAGAACTCATTAGTGATTTTATTAACGCACATATGTTCAGGACAACCGTTTGGCCAAGTAAATTTGATGTTACTGCCAATCCATTTGGCGAAGAAGCAAGGTTTGATGCAGAAAACGATGTAATTGAAAAGAAATTTGGCAGTAATGGTATATTTTATGGAGTAAACAAAGTACAGGCAACCGATGCTTTTTATACAATTTTAGGCGAAATTAATCTGAATCCTGATTATTCTTTGATGCTTCAGGCATTAAATACTGCAGAATTAAACTTTGTTGTTAAAAACCCAAACCTGAAATTCACTGTTTTTATTATACCAAATGATGCATTTATTGATTTAGGATTGAGTTATGATGTTGACAGAAATTCATGGAACCTGGATAATCCTGATCTTGGGACAAATGCAAGTGTAGCAATTAGCAGGATTATTCACATGCATATCATACTTAACAAAGAACTTACTAATTTATCCGGTAATGATATAATTGAAACTTACGGTGGCGAATACATCAGGTATGCCGGTGGATTTATTTGGGCTGCCGGAAACCGAACTTCAACAGGTTCGCAAGAAGTTATCATACCGAAAAATAAAAAAGAAGCCAGTAATGGAATTTCTTATACCCTGGAAACTGCGTTAAAGTATTCAATCAAAAATATTGGAAATGAAATAAAAAGAGAATTTGGTGCAAGTCAATACTACAAGTACCTCTTAAAATCAGCAGAAACGTTAAATGGATATGTATATGATACATTAACCCAAGCTATTGCAAATGTTGTCAATACAGAGAATAATACTTTACTGGTTCCAACTGATGCAGCTATACAAGATGCCGTAACTTCCGGTTTATTACCTGCACTGCCATCATACGGCCCTTTTGTCACACAAGATGATTTAGACAAAGTATTATATTTTGTAATGTATCATGTTATGGCTAAATCAATAGTGGTACCTAATGGAGAAATCAATGGGATAAGAGAAACATTATATAAAACTGTGGATGGTAAAACCTATGTAACTGTTGTTAACGATGCAGGAAGTCTTACCATTATCGATAATAATGACAGAACAGCCAATCTTGTCCCAGGTAAATATAATATACTTTCAAACAGGGCTGTAATT
Organism: uncultured Bacteroidales bacterium; assembly: GCA_964633305.1. GTDB lineage: Bacteria > Bacteroidota > Bacteroidia > Bacteroidales > UBA10428 > CAZWGG01. The sequence goes on along the minus strand of CAZWGG010000419.1, from coordinate 1,138 downwards.
CATCAAATAGATAATTATCTGAGTTACTGACAATAAAAACCTTATAACCATGAAAATAAAACTCACCTGTATATTGTGTTGCTTACTTGTCGGAGTTTTTATCGTTCAGTTCCAGGTATTTGGACAAGCGAAATACCTGGTAAAAGGAAAAGTTACCAGTTCTGCAGATGGTATTAGCCTTCCAGGAGCATCAGTAGTGGAATTAGACAGGAATAATCGTGTTGTTAAGGGAACAATTACCGATCCCGATGGAAATTTCGCTTTATCGGTAAATGATAAAAACAATAAAATACAGGTTTCTTTTATTAGTTATAAGCCTGTAATTTTAGATATCAATAACCGAAATATAATAAATGTAAAACTCGAAGAAGATATTACATTACTTGAAGCCGTTGAAATAGTTGCAGAAGCGCGCACAAATACCGGTTTTTTAGAAATTAAAGACAGAGATTTGGCCATACCTGTACAAAAGATAAGTGCTAAAGAAATTGAAGAAGTACAAGCATCCACTATTGATGAAGCATTGCAGGGAAGACTTTCCGGGGTAGACATAGTTGCTAATTCAGGTGATCCTGGCGGTGGAATGTCTATTCGAATACGCGGTGTCAGTACGCTTCGAGCTGATAGTAGACCATTAATCGTTATTGACAATATACCTTATGATATTAATATTTCTCCTGATTTTGATTTTGCCACTGCCAACGAAGAAGGATATGCGCAAATGCTGAATATCTCAATTGACGATATAAAAGAGATCACCGTACTAAAGGACGCCGCCTCAACAGCTCTTTGGGGTACTAAAGCTGCAAACGGGGTACTCTTTATTACAACAAAACGTGGTAATAAAGGTCAAAAACCACTGGTTACCTATACATACAGGGGAACCTACACAATTGAACCCGAGCCGATACCTTTACTTTCGGGTGACCAGTATTCAACACTTATTTTAGAAGGAGTAATGAATGTAGATGGAATTCCTTTAAATACGATTGAAAATAAAGAATTTCAATACGATCCCAGTGATCCATACTGGTATTACAACTACGGGCAAAACACCAATTGGCTTAAAGAAATATCCCGTGATGGATATATCCATAACCATGATTTTTCAATAGCCGGAGGAGGGACAAAAGCTTTT
>CAZWGG010000418.1:0-5273 GCA_964633305.1 uncultured Bacteroidales bacterium | reverse complement strand
TTTGTAATCATAAATAAATAACTCCAATGTTTCGTCTCTTTTTCTTTTGGTTTCTTCCACCTTTAAAGAATCTGAGCTTCGGTTTGAACTAAAAATAATCTGCTCGGAATGGTTTATAAACCGGGGATTAAAATCATCAGCTATGTCGTTCGTAACCTGAAAATTTGTGCCTGAAGCAATAGTATGGACATAAATATCTGTTTTCCCCTGCTTAACTGCTGAAAAAACAAACAGGCTTCCATCATCAGAGAATGAAAAATCAAGTACTTTATCAAAATACAATAAATTCCTTTTTTCAAGTTCTTTGTTTTCAATAGTATAGTAATACAATTTTAACCCGCCTTCTTCCTCGGTAATAAAAGTTAAAATTCTGCCTGACGGGTGCCAGGCAATGACCGGATACGAATAATCTATAATCTGTTCTAACTTATGTTCCTTTTTGATTATTCTTTTTCTTTTATGAGTTCTTGTGTTGTATAGCCAAATTTTATATTGTCCTAATTCATAAGTTACATAAGCAATATACTCACCAGTCGGATCAACTTTTATATGCTGGTATACTCTTTTCTTTTTAGGCCGCTTAACAATTCTTCCTGTATTAGGGGATTTATCATATTCTTCATCATTTGCATAAAGGTTCAGATAAAATCCCATCCATTCATAAGATAACTGTTTTAATGACATTCCTAATACATATAAAAAACCCGATTTTGAATTTTTATTAATTCGTGTGAGATATATAATACTGGGGATTACCGATTTTCCATAGGTTTCAGCAATAAATCGCCAGAAAGAGTGGCCGGCAATAATAGCATCTTCCCCTATGAGTCTGCTGAATTTCTCATAGCGTCCGTTAATAATTCCATCCTTAACACGGTTCTCGAGTTCAAAATCCCAATTTTTTGACACATAAGAAATTAATCCTTCGAAATACCACGTAGGTAATTGTAATAATGTTGAATTTGCCACGTTATCTTTAAACTCAAAACCAAAAAGCATTTCATAAATAAGAACTTTGGCAATTGCCCCCCTAATCTGTTCTTCCAGCTTTTTAAAATCACCTTCAAAGTAAAGAAATACTTTATTTTTACTAACTGTGGTTACCCCGCCAATATTGTATTCATCTTTTCCTGTTACCAACCCTATATTGCTTTGCCGGAAATCGGTTAACTTATTATATACAATAAATATAACACGACTGTCCAGGTTATAATCAAAAAAACTTTCAATATTTTGAATTTCCTGGATTACAAAGTCGGCAGTGTACTGAGCCAACTCTTTTCCATCCTGGTTAAAATACACATCGAACTTTTCATAACGGTAAAACGACCAGTAGAAATCATTATACTGAACACGGTTTTTCCCAAAATTCATTTGGTGGCCATTATAAAACTGCCCGGATGTATTAATGAAAAACAATCCTATAATGCAAATGCAAAATCCTACCCGCTTCATTAGAGTTTTTATTTAAAACATAAAAATATATCATTCTTCATAATAATACACAAAAGGAGGTATAGAAATGTAATTTTAAATTGACTAATATGTTTTTCAGGCATATTAAAAGCCATAAACTTTATGAAATTCTTATGATAAGAAATTCTATCTTTTAAGTAGGTGCAGACGCATGATATCAGACTAAGCTTCGAAGGCAGACCACGCAGTCCTGATTCAAAAAAACAAAAAATAGTGCAAAAGTATCGTTACTGAACATTATGCCTTACCTGTTTTACTTCTTCAATAGAAACAACGCTGGCATTATTCCCCAAATTTGACCGGAGGTAGGTAAGTAAATCTGCAATTTGCTGGTCACTAAGAAAATTATGAACAGGCATTTCGTTGCTGTATATTTCTCCTTTAACCTCAATATCGCCTTTTATTCCCTCGAGTATAATTTTTATTAGTCTTTCTTTATCCCCGTTAACCCAGTCGGTACCCTTAACAGGCGGATACATTCCCGGCACGCCTGAACCGTCTGTTTGATGACAAGCCAGACAGTATTTGTTATAAACAATTTTTCCCCTGTTTACACTTTCGGATGGTTTAGATAAGGTTAGAATATTGTTTTTACAAGAAATAATCACAACCGAAATTATAAAAATGAAAAGTGTTTTTTTAAACATACTATTTTCTAATCATAAATTTAATCCTGGTACAGTACTCTCCAAATTTTTCCCTTCTGTGAATCAGAAATATATAATGACCCGTCAGCTCCCTGTGCAAGACCACAAGGACGATATTCGGCATCTCCGGGGCTCATTATTGGTTTTTTACCGGCAAAGCCATCGGCAAAAACTTCCCACTCGCCTGTAGGTTTACCATCCCGGAAAGGAACAAATACAACACAATAGCCTTTCTGTTCCTGTGGTGCACGGTTCCATGATCCATGAAAAGCAATAAATGCACCATTTTTATATCTTCCAGGAAACATATTGCCTGTATAAAAAATAAGGTCATTTGGTGCCATATGTGCCGGGAAACCAATAAGCGGTTTCTTTTTTTGCCCACAGCGCCCGACAACTTCCCCATCTCCACCATATTCGGGAGCCAACACCTTTTTTGCTTTAAAATGATCATAATAACAATAAGGCCAGCCACAATCATCGCCTTCCTCAAGCATAAAAAATTCTTCCGAAGGAAGGTTTACTCCGTCATCCTCTGAATAAATCTCGGGGAAGAACTGCGAAAGCTGATCCCTTCCGTGTTGAACAACGTAAAGGTGATTATCGGCTTTATTCCATTCTATAGCCACACAATTTCTTAATCCTGTAGCATAACGGTAACCATCGTTAACCTGATCCTGCCATGCCTCATCATCTTTAAAACGCCATATCCCTCCTGTTCTCTCAAGCAAGGGACAAGGATCCATGCCTTGAGAACCGGGGGTACGCATTTGTTCCTGGCAAGCATTTGCCGGGGCCCCAACATTAACATAAATATTTCCATTATTGTCAAATGCAAAAGGTTTTGAGGCATGCTGGGAGTTTTTTATAAAACCATAGGCAATTACTTCAGGTACTGTTTCAGGAAGGAGCCAGCCTTCTTTCATTTTATAACGCACTACAATTGTATCGGCCCCAAAATATAAATAACCTTTATGAATATGGATACCCGTACCAACAAATTCCCCAAAATACTTAATAATATCTGCCCTGCCATCTGTGTTTGTATCACGAAGCGCTGCAATACCTCCGTTATTCTTTAATCTGCTGAGGGCAAGATAAATATCTCCATGTTGGGTAACAGCAATATGACGGCCCGGGCCAACCTCATCGGCAACTACAAATGCCGAAAAGCCTCCAGGAAGAGTAATACCTCCATTGTTTTTATCCGCTCCGGGGAACCTGGCCGACTCTGTATGATCTGATTTACAAGACAATAATATGCTTCCTTGAAATATAATAAGTGAAAATATAACCTGGTAGTATGATTTTAAAGTTATCATATTAACTATTGGTTTAGGATAAAACAAATTTAAACAATTAAAAATGATAACAAGTATTCAGGCCTATCGGTTCAATAATACAATGTATTTTACTACTTTTGTATGAAATATTTACTCAGCATGTTTTTCATAGGTTCAATAAGTTCTATATCACCATATATTGTTTACCTGGCATTAATATGGGGAATGTTATTGCTGAATAATGTGTTGGAGAATAATGCCAGGATTAAGTTTTTACAAACAAATCAGACAAGCGATGTTGTAAACGAAGAAAATGCATTATTGCATGTGCCCGAAAGCTCATACCATGTATCCAATCATCAACAAAAGTCTTTTTTTAAAAGGGTGCATATATGTGTTAAAACTCATATTCTCTTTTCTTTTTATCGTGTTAAAAAAACCACTACATCCTGTTCATTTATCATAATCCGATTATTTACTAAAAGTCTTGCATTTCGTGCCCCTCCGGCTTTATAATATTAATGGGAATGCATTATGATCTAAAAATTGGTTATTTTTTATACAAACAATTAATTCAGAAGTACCCATTTAACATTCTAAACGAATTAAATTATCGGTATAAACTTCATCTCCAGGAAACCCCTGGTTTGTGAACCAATATCATAATTCATTTGTTTTTATTTTTCTTTACTTCATATTGTTTAATTATTTAAAATTTTTCATTGATGAAATATTCAAGTTTATTAATTATTATTGTTTCTATATTGTTTTCATGCGAAAAAGACAATGGAGATAATAGTGCAAAAGAATCTGTTTCAATGGAACCAGATTATGTGAATGATATTTTTTATAGTCTTCATGAGCAAACCTCATTTGATGCTGTACGCGACAATTGGGATATTGGATTCAGAACATTTATAAGAAGTCCCTCAATCATTATAAATAGTGGTGCTGGTGTTGAGCTGTATGAGATTTCAAAAGATACTAACGATTGGTATAATACTGTTGATATAACCGGCTTTGACACCTGGCCTATCCTCTCTAACTCATTGGAAAATTGGGAGGTTGGAGCATTTAGCGCCAATATGACAGGTTATCCTGATTATGGTTGGGCAATCTATAATACGGTTACCCATGATTTGATTGGAAATGCTGTTTTTTTAATTAAGTTACAGGATGGCACACTTAAAAAAATCTTTATAAGGAAAAAGCATTCAACACTTAACACCTACGAATTTTTATATTCAAATGTCGACGGGACAGACAAGAAACATGTTGAACTAAACTGTGGAGATTATATAGAGAAAGAATATATATATTATTCAATTTCAGGAAATGAAACCGTTGACAGGGAGCCGGTTAAAGAAAACTGGGACCTGCTTTTTACCAGGTATTATGATCCGGATGCTTATTACGTAGTTACCGGGGTATTGACCAAACCGGGAATCACAGTAGCTGAAGTTATTGGCATTGCCCCAGAAGCTGCTGATACAACAACGGGACAATTTTCATCAAGCTTATCTGTAATTGGATGGGATTGGAAAGAATTTGACCAAAATACTTTTGAATATAGTTTGGTTGAAGACCTGACATATTTTGTTAAAACCGTATCAGGGGAAGTTTATAAACTGTATTTTACCGGTTTTGACGGAAGCTCGACAGGTGAAATAAGGTTTACAACAAAAAGAATAAAATAGGCTCACTTGACATGAATTTATCCCGGGCCATAGTATTTTATTTCTTTTCCTGGGCTTTAGGAACAGCCTTAAATGCCCAGGAAAAATTCTTTTCTGTAGTTGATAAAGAAACCGGGGAACCTGTTCCTTTTGCCAATGTGGTGCTATGGGGGACGAACATTGGATCTATA
>CAZWGG010000417.1:0-5278 GCA_964633305.1 uncultured Bacteroidales bacterium | reverse complement strand
CAAGAACATTATGCGTTACTTTTGATTGTAATGAATGATCGTTGTTTTCAACAAGTGAAAGAATTACCTGCGGTGCACCTTTGGCAACCTTGAATGTATGGTTGTTCTCATCATGAACTTCAGCCTCAGTACGTTTTGTAACCGGATCAAAAGGTTTAAAACTTCCTGTAGTATACTTTGGTAAAGCATCCCGAATCTCAGGAATTTCTGATGATTTCTCTAATATAGCACTATCTATTGCATCCTGGTCATCAGCTTCTGAGGCCAGTGAAGCAAACAAAAGAACCTGTATGCTTGTGAAATTGTCTAAAGGGACCACATCGGCCACGGTCAGTTCATTTTTGGTTATGGTACCTGTTTTATCTGAGCAAAGAATATCCATTCCGGCCATTTCTTCAATAGATGCAAGCCGGCTTGCAATAGCTTTTTTTCTCGCTAGTGCCGTAGCACCAACGGCCATTGTTACTGATAAAACCGCGGGTAAGGCTGCAGGAATCGCTGCTACCATAAGAACTAATGAAAACTGAAACATTTCCATGAACTTTTCCCCACGAAAAACACCAATAAGGATAATCAAAAGCACTAATGCTAATGCAAGCAAGATCAGATAATTACCAATCTTGATAACAGCCTTTTGAAAATGGCTTTGTGTTTTGGCTCCTTCCACTAATTTAGCGGTTTTTCCAAAAAATGTATTCATTCCCGTTGCAATAACAAGACCGTTCATTTCTCCTTGTTTGACTGCTGAACCCGAATAAGCAGCATCACCGTTACTTTTTTCAACAGGCAAGGATTCTCCTGTCAATGCAGATTCATCAACCTGAAGAAAATTTCCGGATATTAACTTAATATCAGCAGGCAAAATTTCACCTAACTTCACTCGTATTATATCTCCTGGGACAAGCTCGCTTGCTTCTATTTTTTTCCAGGTCTTATCTCTTAAAACTTTTGCATGCAATGCCAGTTTTTTCTTTAACAAATCTATGGCATTATCAGCTTTATGTTCTTGCCAGAAGCTAACAACTGCATTCAGCAACAAAAGAGTTATGATAATCCAAAAATCCTCCCAATGACTGATAATAGCAGAAATAATTGCAGCTATTTCTATCATCCAGGGTATGGGCCCCCAAAAACGCGAAAGAAATTGTAAGAAGGGACGTCGCCTTTCAGGTTCAATTTCATTTATCCCGTATTTGCTTTTCCTGGATTCTGCTTCTTCATTACTCAATCCCTTTTGTGGGTTTACGTCTAATATTTGCAAAATCTCTTCAACAGACTTATTTTCAAAATTTTGCTCTTGACTATTTTTATCCATGATTTATAATATTTTATTTAATTTTTATTTGATCTCAATAATAGATAATATCATGCCAAGAAAAAATTGTATCATACTATGATTGAAAGTTTATAAATTATAAGCAATGCGTAAAATATACGGGAAGGAAAATACCTTTCGAGGTATTTTGTGTAAAATAATCCCCATTTGCCCAAAAATTCCACAAAACTATAAAGAGAAGCTATTTAAATTTCGAATTAACAGTTTATGCTTGTTTTGTAGGAAAAAGTCAATGCCTGTGCCAAAACATTATTTTGTGCCAAGTGGCAGTTGCAGTAGCAGTTGGCTTTACTGCTGCTGCCAACTTCTACTGCTACCCGATTGTATTTGCAATTTATCTTTCCCCATCGGGCTTTTATTCAGATCAACATGTCTAAGCTATTTTCTACTATTTGAGGTATATTTTCTACAATCAAAAAAACCGGTAAAAAATTTAACACATAACTGTCTCTATTTCAACAACATTATTTTGTCATTTATCTAACTTGTTTTGGCATGGTATTTATAACTTTTATTTGCTCATTTACAAATCTAATTAAAAGGGAAAATATTATGGATGCACCAAAAATTAAATCAAAAGTATTAATCATTAGTTGGCTGGGAATTATATACAGTTGTCAACCCTTTCAACCTCAGCAGGTTGAAATAAATGATGGAAATGTAACAGTACATAAAGCAATTTGTATGTTATATCCAACCGAAGGTAATAATGCCAGCGGGAAGGTAACCTTCACAAAAACCGATAGCGGTATGTATGTAGTTGCTGAAGTAACAGGCTTAAGCAAGGGAAAACATGGGTTTCACATACATCAGTATGGTAACTGTAGCGTTGTTGATGGTACTTCGGCAGGGGGACACTTTAACCCTGAAAATAAACAACACGGTTCTCCGTCAGATAAAAACAGGCATGTTGGCGATTTGGGGAATATATCGGTTATGAAAGATGGAGATACAGCAAAACTTGAATTACTCGATACGCTATTGACTTTCCAGGGAAAACACTCTATTATTGGCAGAAGTGTTATTGTACATGCCGGTGAAGATGATTTAATTTCCCAGCCTACAGGAAATGCCGGGGCAAGAGTTGCCTGCGGGGTAATTGGAATAGCCGAATAATATATTCTTTATGGCAACAAAGGCGGTATTTAAAAATTAGCGGCTGCTAGATGTGAAAGGATTAGCATTATTAATTCTAAGTATAGTACTTCTATTCCAGCTTAAAAACAATATAGGAAAAACAAGTGATCTTTTCGGAGTTTTTACTTATTAAATGCACTAAAATTTCAAACTTCAAAAACTTAAAACTATGAAAATATTAATGTTTGGATGGGAATTCCCTCCCCATATTTCAGGAGGTCTTGGTACAGCATGTTATGGCTTGACTAAGCAACTTTCAGAAACAAGTGATATGGACGTTACCATGGTTCTGCCAAAAATATATGGAGACGAAAATCAACACATTGCCAGGTTAGTAAGTGCAGAACATATTGATATTGGCGAAAAAGCAAAAAAGTATACATGGATAACAAATGAACTAACCCATAAAGATATGGGGATATTGATGTCATCATATACATCACCTGAAGAATATGAAAAGATAATTAAAAAGATTTCTTTTAAGCAGTCGGCCAGACCCAAAAATCATAAAACTAAGAGATTAAATTTTACTGGCAAATATGGGGTTACATTGTTTGAAGAAATTAAAGGATATTCGGAAGTCGGGGCAGTTATCGGGTCAAAAAGAGATTTTGATATGATACATGCACATGATTGGTTAACATATCCTGCAGGAATAGCAGCGAAAAAAGCTTCGGGAAAACCATTAATAGCTCATATACATGCAACAGAATTCGATAGAAGTGGTGAACACTATAATCCGGTCATATACAGGTTGGAGAAACAAGGTTTACATGCTGCAGATAAGGTTATTGCAGTTAGTGACTATACCAAAAATATAGTCGTTAAAAAATATGGTGTCGACCCGGGTAAAGTAGTAACTATACACAATGGCGTAGATATTACGTATAAAAATTCTCAACAAGGTAAAAAAGTAATTCCCGGGAAGGTGGTAACCTATTTAGGTAGGATTACCATGCAAAAAGGTCCTGAATACTTTATTGAAGCTTCATATAAAGTATTACAAAAAATGAACGATATACGTTTTGTAATGGCCGGAGCAGGAGATATGTTTGAAAAAATGGTAAGTAGAACAGCACAACTTAAAATTAATGATAAATTTTATTTTACGGGATTTCTTCAAGGCGATGAAATTCAACAATTATTTTCGCAAAGTGACCTGTATGTAATGCCTTCTGTTTCTGAACCATTTGGTATATGCCCATTAGAGGCTATGGCGGCAGGAGTTCCGGTTATTATATCAAAACAATCCGGAGTTTCTGAAGTGGTAAAGCATGCAATTAAAGTTAATTTTTGGGATACTGATGCTATGGCCGATGCAATTTATGGTTTAGTAAATTATAATAAATTATCAACTGTTTTAAAATTAAACGGACAAAAAGAAATTGAAAAAATACGCTGGAAAGATACTGCAGAAAAAGTAAGAAAAATATATTATCAAGTAATTCATCAAAGAGCAAGTTAATTAAAATAAGATATGAGCGAAGATAATAAATGAAGAAGTTGATTTACTTACTTGACATCAGGATAAAAATCAGTTCATGGTAAGATCGTATGGAAATGCTGCAAGAAGCATGTCTTATTTATCGAAAAATACGGTTTAGATGAAAAAATACCTGTACGACAAATTGATGAATTAGTCTACATACGTGGTATATGTCCACACTAACATACCTGGAAAAGATACCTGTTTAATTTTACCATTTACTCTGCTGACTAAGCTACCTGGCTTTTTTAGATTGAAATATTACTATAAAAATAGTGTGGCATTATTTTATATGTATATAACAGGTAATAAAAATAATAAAAGTTATGAAAAAAATAATTGTACCTATAGACTTTTCCGAATTATCGCAAACCGGATTAGAACTCGCCATTTTGCTTTCTAAACCTTTAGAAGCACAGATTGAAATGGTTCATGTAATAAAAATAGAAAAGAATACGTTCCCCAGTATGGAGAAACTTGCCTTGACCCGCATCCAACAATTATTTGAAAACTTGTTAGGGAAATATAAAAAATTATATCCTGAAATTGAAATAACATACATAATAAAGGAAGGTAAAATTCATGAAGAGGTTGTCAACCAAGCTAAAGCTTATAGAGATTCACTTATTGTAACTTCTACCCACGGTTTTTCAGGATGGGAGGAATTATTTATTGGAAATAACGCATATAAAATTGTCGCCTCATCTTTATATCCCGTACTCACCATAAGAGGAAATAAAATTCCCGATCAGATTAAAAAGATTGTATTACCGCTAGATAACACACCTGAAACAAGAGAAAAAGTTCCTTATACAGCAAAACTAGCCGGGACACTTAAGGCAGAGGTAGATGTTGCGACCGTGAGTTTATCTCACTTACCTGATCTTCAGGATAAATTAAACGATTATGGAATTCAGGTATGTAAATATTTTACACAGCATAATATAAAAAATAGTTTAGTTCAACTTACGGGTAATAACCTAACTGACATAACTATTGATTATGCCCTTTCAGAAAGGGCTGATTTAGTTTCTATTATGACAGAACAGGAAAAAAGCATTTCTAATATCTTGCTAGGAAGTTTCACACACCAGATGATAAATAAATCACCTGTACCTGTTTTATTATTCCCTACCAAACAAATTGGAATTATCACGGAGAGTTTTAAAACTGAAGGTATAAACTATTAATTAGTGCCTGCCAGAAAACTCCTATTTTTTAAAGTCTTTGATAAGAAAACGTCAAAGACAAGGCTTTCGAAGCATTGAAAATGAGGAGTTTACTGATTGTAAATGACTATTTTCAAGGCAAGAATAACG
>CAZWGG010000416.1:0-5305 GCA_964633305.1 uncultured Bacteroidales bacterium | reverse complement strand
CATACGAATGGTTGCTTTTCCATGATTAAAATGCTTTAATTATGATAATAATTAGTTCAGTTAATATTCCAATGGTCAATATTCCTGTTGCGTAACCTATCCATTTCTTTGTCTTAAAATAAATTGGTAATGGAAGTTTCTTTAGTAAAAAATCACCTATAAAATGTATCCAGCCAAAAGCTACTAAAGCTATGATATTCCATTTAAATATATTTTCTATTTTCATTTGAATAAGTTTTTAATCCAGTTTAAAAATCTCTGCCACCATGTCAGTTTTACAGGAATTGGAGTTTCAGGTACCGGGTGTTCACCTATCGATGTAGGAACAGGAATAGAAAGTATTCCAATGTATTCATTTCCTTCGATGGTTTCCAAGGCTGGTGACTGTGGATATTGTGAACTCGGTAAGCTCTTATGAAGTAAATCATACCAATCCTTATAAGAATTAATATGTACTTTCAATTGATCAAATGCTTTCCAAAAATAATATGAGAAAGCACCGTTGAATTGTCCATTAATGTAAGCATCGTAACTGTATTCTTCCTCACCACATCCTGAGAAATAAAGAAGTTTTGGATACGCTGTCTTTGCTCCTTTTGCAAATAATCTTTTCTTAGCTGTCTTGGGAATATCAAATAACTGTATGAATCTCGGTTTCCTATATATTGTAGATTTTAAATCAGCGAAGTCACCTGAAAAACAAGCATCATTTGCAAATACAATCCAGCATTTCAATCCTGAAATATCTTCTTTGAATTCATCGTCTGTATAAGTTGTGTCCCAATAAATAGCTTCATCATAAAAATTAGCTTCATCACCATTTTGGTCTGGAACCTGTGTACCATGAGAACTATTTGTTATGAATAGAATATCATTCTCATCAAGAATTTCCTTAGTTCTTATTTCATTTCGAATGTCTTTTTTTATAACTAAAGAATCCAAGAACATAATTACACGTGTAAGATAAGGTGTCATTTTTTTCTCTGCTAACCATGCGTCTGGGATACATCCGTTTAACGCATTTGGGTAAGCATAGTTGTTCTTTCCTATACAAATAGTGACTATTTTATTCATCAGAATATTCCTTTATCATTTTTTGTGAAGGTTACTGTTAATTTCATGATTTTTACAATTAAATTTAAAGCTATCTGTGTGCTTATCAAACATATCTATATAATATCTTTTACTAAATGTCAGTTTCCCACATATTTCACAACTACCTACATTAATAATTATGATTATAAATATAATAATTGATATAATTATTATGGCTATCATAATGATCTTTTATTTAAAAGCCAGTTAAAACTAAGTTCAAAAGGAATCCAATAAATTCCAAAACCAAGTATTAATAATCCTAATCCCTCGCCTGTAAGATGAACAGGGAACCCGATTAAAAGTAATATCATTACTCCTTTTAAAGCATGCCAGAAGTCAATAAATCCTATCAAAAACGAATATTTGAATATAGTATCCATGTTCCTTTACACCAAGTCGGAATCTTTGCAGGGTTAAAATAGTTCTGCCATTTCAGGGTAGAGTATATTGAACCTGAGTAATGGAATTTAACTTTATCCATTTGGCCTATCAGTAAGGCTTGGATAAGAATGTAAAGTAATATTTGTAGTTCTTTGTCCATTATTTAATTATATAAGCTCCTATTGTCCAACTAGCCCCTTGAGTATCAGTTACAATTGTAGGTGGCGTTAAACTCCAATTTGTTGCAATATCTAATCCTGTATTATAAGATTCTCCTAAATTTTCTCCGTTGTCTATCGCATCACTCGGAGCAACAGGCCAAAGTCCTGAACCTAAATTTGGGTTTGAATTAATTAATGTTGTTTCAATATTTGTTTGCCAGTAATTTATTGTTCTTGTAACACCATCATAAGAAAAGTAATTACCTGATGTACGATAATAAAGGTTAGTATCTATATCTGTACCGATAAGTGAATTAGTATCTTCAATGATAGCTAAATACCCTTGTCCTGTTGTTGTTAAATCAACAATAAGATTATTTTTGAAAACTGTACTATCAGAGTAAGAACCAGGAGTATCGGGATCGCTTAAAATATTAATTGCTGCCCCTACGGTATCAGTTCGCCAAACAATTGTATTGTTATAATATTTTGATTTTCTTACTCCTCTTGGAATTATTGCACCCCTTACATCTTCAAATACATTATAATATGCCTCTGTACTATCGAGATCGTTACCGTCATTTTTAACAACCAATCCGAGAAACATACCATTAAAATAATTATATCTTATTGTTGTCTCATCACCATAAATGAATAGAGCGTGAGTTCCGGATGGTATGCCGCCATAGTTAAGAGTACCTATAAATTTGTTTTTTTCAACTATTGAACCCCTGCATCTACCTGTGTATTGTGAGCCTTGCGCCCCTATTGACACCATTGGTATATCGCTAGGAGTATGATCAATAAATGTATTATTAGCAATATATGCAGGTATAGTATCTTGGTTTTCTCCCTTTATCTGAATATTAATAACTGTATCAGATTCAATATAGTTATAAGTAAAATTAAAAACAAAATCTTTTATATTTACTCTTGTTATGTAGTCAGAAATAAAAGTACAACTATCAAAAGTAATTGTATCTCTGCCTCTGGCATAAGCTTCAATAACTCCATTCAAATTATTAAATGTACACTTTGAAAATGTCTGATTACCATTAATATCTAATCTGAGATAATTAGCATGAGATGAATTAACATCGTTAAATGTTACATTATGATAAGTTATTGATATATCACCAGTATAACTTGCAAAATCAATAGGTACTTTTCTTGTTGCAGAATTGGTTATTGTTGAATTTCTTAAATTAAATATACCTATATAAGCGGTTACAGCATCCGTAATTACATAGCCTGTAAAATTACAACCATTCATTTTCATTATCCAGTTTGCGTAAGTTAGGTTAACTAAAAATGTTGAAGACATTGTAGCTTTACAATACTCAAAATCAATAGAATTCCAACCTCCTATTCCCGCTACTGCATCTTGTATATAACAATCATTTAAAGTTAAAGAACTTGTTTTCCAACTTATTCCTTTATTAAGGACGCAATTATTTATTATTGTAGGTGATACACTGTTTGATGTTTCATTAAAACAAGTATTGGTAGTTGTTATTTTACAATTTGAAACTTCATAATAACTCGGATTACCGGAAGCTGTCCTGAATATTATATCATTATTTACGCTTTTAAAATCAATATTTCTAAAAATAACAGGATTATCTGCGCTGCCTGATGTATTGGTGACACATCTGCCGGATGTTCTATACCATCTTACATTTCCAGTTCCCAAAATAACTAAAGATTTACTATTAATTGATACACCTTCGTCATACGTTCCACTTGAAATTATTATTGTATCTCCCGCCGTAGCTGCTGCAACTGCGAGTGCTATTGTTGCGTAAGTCTTATCAGCTCCTACTGTTTTAGGTGCTAATGGATAATTAGGCACATCAAAGTATGTTTTAAGAGTTGAACTATCTGAATCAGATACTTTTTCAGAATAATAAGCTATCTCAGTTATTCTTTTTGGTAAATTTTCAGTAGAATCAGCATTTATTGTATGTTCTTCTTTTTTAAAATAAAGAGTGTCGGCATAATTATAATTCTGAAATAAACAAACAACAGGAATAGTATCACCGAAAATTTTTATAAGCGTTGATGATTTGCATGAAAGATAAGAATTATCCAATGAACCATCAAAAGAATAAAGTTTTACATTTGAATCATATTTCCCTGTGACCCTATTCAAAAGAGTTGAATCAATTGGATTTATACCACCATCCCAATAGAATCCCAAATCACCTACAGGTACTGGAATAGCATAACCAGAACTCCCACTTATCCCATTCCCAGTTCCGATACTCCCGGCAACTCTAAAATCTTTATTCACTCTCACAGCATCAATTCCTACCTGGGAAAATAGTAGGTGTGGAATAAAAAGTAATAATATAAGTATATTCTTCATGTAATCCTCCTCACTGTTTTCTTTCCTACCAAGCGATTAAAAGCTCCGGCAGCACTATCTACCTGGTCTTTATAAGTACCATAGGGAAAGTTTCGATGTTCTTCAATAAACTCATAATTCCACTCTGCTTTCAATAATAATACATTACCATGATTCACCTGTACACTGTATGGGTCCGCTCGTTGTATTTTGTTTCCATCACTACTTCCACCCCTCTTATCTGCATCTACAGAAAACCCTGCTAAGTTCCTAGTAGTACCTTCAGCACTTTCCTTTCCTCCACTGCCTGGTTCCTGTTCATGTACTATCATTACATTTCTCCCATCTGCCTCAGCTGTTTCCTTTATGATATCCTCCCTTTCATCTGTACCCCATCTCCCTCGCTTAACATCCATCACAACAAACTTACCATTCTTCAATATACACATTTTGGTTCCCACCGTATAAGCTCCGGTTCCTCCTGCTGTACCTGCTTTATCCCAATACCGTACAATCATCTCCACATTGGTCATAGAGGATAAGGATTCAATTACCTGGAAATGGTCTACCTTAAACATACCTCCACCCGGAGGAGTTGGATTCTGTCCTATCTGTCCAGCATACCCATACTGACCTAATCTAGCCTCTAACTCATCCAATGAATCCCATGTCAGTCTACTGGTGTCTAACAGGTCATCCTTATAATACATTTTCAAAACCTCAGGTTTAACATATTTTCCATAGTTACGTATTTCCCCAGGTAGGCATATATGCTTGATTTTCAATTTCTTATTAGATAAAGCATGCCCGGTCGGGTCCTTCTGATGCAGTCTTTGCATTATGAGTATCTGTACAGTAACTTCCTTATTAATCTTCCTTGTACTTATTATTTCATCAAACCAGTACCTTGCTGTTTCTATTTCGGTTTCACTTATTGCTTTCAACGGGTCGATTGGGTCATCTATCAATATAATATGTCCATGAGTTCCTGTTACTCCTCCTGTTACTGATGTAGTGAATCTTCCTCCTCCTATATGTATTTGAGGAGCTCTTCCTCGTATTATTTCTACTTTCTTAATAATACGGAAATCGGATTTGGAGGTTTCATCTTCTTTAAAGGCTATGGATGGGTACATTTTTTGAAACTTATCTGAACGGATTAAGTCTCGGCATTTGATTGCACTTTTTAAGGCTATTGGCATATTGTGAGAAGCACAAACGAATTGCATCCAATACCACCTTGTCCAACACCATGCCGGGAACATTACCATAGTTATAATGGTTTTAGTTGTTCCTGGAGGTATATTTACGATTAAGT
>CAZWGG010000415.1:0-5307 GCA_964633305.1 uncultured Bacteroidales bacterium | reverse complement strand
ATTGCACTTGCACGCAAATAGATTGTTGGTACTTCCACTGCTATAGAGTCAATTGTCTTACTGTCATTTACCATGATTATAAAATTCTTTCCGTTTACTTTTTTTATTCCGATATAGGCATAAGGATCTTGAAATATCGCTAATCCTGCAATATCGCCGTTTTTCATATTACCCATATCCATTTTAGTGGAGCCAATGGAAGCCAGGGTATCGGAATAATATGCAAATATCCTTTGCGTAAGTGTATTGCGGGCTTCTGTTAAGGTATCAACAACCTTTACTGTCTTGAGTCTTAAATACCCGGGATTTTCGGTTAATGACCATTTGGTTGGGTCAGGATTGTGGTTCCATCCCCATTGCATGCCTAATTTTTTAGAATTAAATTCGTCCGATGTCGGTAGTATTTTAACCGGGTAAACTTTGCCGACATTGGGTTTTTTATATTGTACAACAGCTTTTCCATTTACGCCCGCCATTGGCCATCCGTTGTTCCAGGTAACCGGCTGTAAAGACGGAAAACGCCCAAATGGACCACTATCAACAAAGAGCATAGTCCACCATTCCCCGGCTTGTGTTCTTATAAGTGCTCCCTGGTGTATTCCAAAGTTAGGTCCTTTTGTTTTTTCGCTCAATACAACTTTTTGCTCATACGGCCCATAAATATTTTTGGAACGAAGCGCTACCTGTATTCCGTCTAAACCACCATATGTACAATACAAGTAATAATAGCCGTTAATTTTATAAACATGTGTGCCTTCAAGGCCTTTTCGGATATCTCCTGTATAAACCAGGGAATCTTTACTTAAAGGGGCAAAATTTTTATCCAATTCAGTCATGTATATTTCATTGTACCCGTGCGCGACATATATTCTTCCGTCATCGTCAAAAAATAAACCGGGATCATAAAATCCCTTAGTTAGTTTTTTTATTTGCCAGGGGCCCTCGGGCTTTGCTGCAGTACAAAGAAATCCTCCCTCATCGAGCGTAATGAAGAGTAAGTGAAATTTACCATTTTTATATTTTAAGCTTGTTGCCCATTGGCCGTGCGAATACCTGTTACATCCATCCAGGTTATAGCATTTATCAAAATCAAATCGGGGTACCGCATTGCTGCAATATTCCCAATTCACAAGGTCGTACGATTTCAGAATGGTAACTCCCGGAAAAATAAACATAGTAGTTGTAACCATGTAATAGGTATCATCCACCAGTATCACATCAGGGTCCGGAAAATCTGCTGCTATTAAGGGATTGGTGTAAGTTCCGTCTCCATTATCGCTTTGCATTTTCTGTGCAAACACGTTTACAAATGGTAATGATGATAGGATGAGAAAATAGACGGCCAGTTTTAATTTCTTTTTCATAGTTTTATAGTGATTTGGCATTTGTGTGTAAATATAGTTAAATTAATGACTTGACTTTGCTTTGGGATTTGAGTTTTTTGGAGTTTATTCTATTGAAAAATTCGTTGAAGACTTAACAAAAACATTCAATTCTAATATTCTCACGTGTTTTAGCAATTGTTAATCAATTGTTTCAAAATAATTCTTCATAGGAATAAAATAATGATCGACCCATCCCTGCTCATATTGGATTTGACCTTCTGGAATGTTCGTATGAACTAAAGTGAGTTCTGTTCCTTCTTTTGTTTTTGAAAGTAAAATAGTCAATTTAGAATCTTCATCGCTTTCATCAAATTCTGTTGTTCTCTAGGATTGTACAATTTTTTCGTTTTCCATCAGTTCTAGGTTCTTACCTGAGATATATCCATCCCCGGCAGTAAAATTCTCTCCAACTTTATTGGTAGAAAAAGCTTTTCCGCTTGTCATTTTGTTATGTTAACTTTTTTAATGTAAAAAAGGTTATGTTTAATTTTTCCCGTCCATATACAGTATACCTCTCTAAATACCAAGTAATTTACTATAATCGAAAAAATAATTACTAATAGATAGAAAATCGAATTTGGAATACTCAATAATTCAGCTCCATTTAAAGGTTCTGACTCTATTCCACCAATAATAATCCAATGTGGTAGTCCAAATATTGGGAAAAAAGAATAACTAATAATATCCCAAGCTAGTATAAATATGGAAATAATCATTATGACGGTTATTTTTTTCGAAAATTCTATTCTATGCAATAGAAAAAGACCAACAACACTAATCAATGCATTTAAACCACTTCCAGAAATTTCAAATACACCTTGAGCAACCTCAGACTTGAAGGATTTAATTATTACTTCACCTAAATTCACATTAAAATCAACGACTTTAACACACGGGAATATTTGCAGAAAGGGGCCAATTCTAATTTTTTCAATTTGAGAATTAAATAATAGTGCAGCTAAAATGTGACCACTCTCATGTAATAAAGTTCCAAGAAAACAACCAATCGTTATACTTAGTATAACTAAAAGGGAATTTTTATAATTAAGAGTTCCAACAACATTATCTATAGGGTTCATGAAATAAAGAAAATAAGACAAATCATAGTAATAAATAAGAATTTTTGAATAAAGTCAAATATTACTGTTAATTTTAATCTCTTTCTTTTTGGACATTAACTATTTCAATAGATTGATTATTGGTCTTAAGAGAAATCTAATTAATGCCCTTACTTTTGGTCTTGGCTCAATTATTTTTGCTAATGGAGGGCTAATCAAATAATATAATTTTATAAAGCCTCTACCAATCATTGATTTAACCAAAGTATTATCTCTATAATGAGTTAAAGCTATTACTTCTTTTGATAGCTCAGAGCCATACGCTGCTGTAGCTATGAAACATTTTCCACCTTTATTCATTTTTTTGTTTTGAGCGTTTAACTTTTATTTGTGTTCGTGAACTCACTTCGTTTGGTTGTGTTTCTACAATCAATCAGTCTTTTAAAGAACATTGTAACGCCTTTATTGTTTATAATTCCATTCATTTTTACAATCAAAACAATAATTATTGCCAATAAGCTACATTATTCTCTTTTTACAAGTTCTTATTCATATCTCAAAGCTTCCACGGGATTCCTGCTGGCAGCTTTAAACGAATTTAAGGAAACCGTTAATAAAGATATTAATATGACTATCAATCCTGCCAAAGTAAAAATCCACCAACTGAGAGTGGTTTTGTATGCATAAATTTCCAGCCATTTATTCATGATAATGTATGATAATGGAGCCGCTAATAAAAATAAAATATATTTATTAAATGTGATTAATAGGATGATCATTTTTTAGTTTAACAGGCGATCAATCCAAGTGATAGTACCCTTAAACCATGTCTGTATTTTTTGATAAGTCGTGCTCTTCACATAGAATTGATCGCTATTTGTTGGGGGCAACAATTATTCTATCATTTCAAATGTATCTTAATGCAAATTCAACCGTTATATTACCTCTGCATATTCTTCTACCGTTTCCACACGTTTTTCTTCTTCAAGCTTATGTAAAGTAGATACTAATAAAGGAATTCTTTTCATCTCAACTTTCGACTGTTTCATGTGCCCGTAATTTAGAATCAAATAAATAACCGGGCTAAATAAATTTCCCCAAAGTCGTTTAAGGACACACGATGCTTTATAAAACTTCTTGCGGGTGCAGGTTTTCCCTACCTGAAGCTCCATGGGCGACATCTTTTTAGGCTTAAAAACCACGGTATTGTGGTCATAATATTTCCAGTCGTTTGTTAAAATCCGTCCTTCTTTTTTCAATTCGGCATATGTTTTAGTTCCCGGGTAAGGGGTCAATACATTAAAAGAAACCGTACTAATTTTGTTTTTTACTAAAAACTTCAGTGTATCGTTAAATGTGCTTTTTGTGTCGTCATCAAAACCAAAAATCATGGAAGCATGGACCAATATGCCCATCTTTCTAATTCGTTTAATGGCTTGCTCGAGCTCTTTCAGGTCTTTGTATGATTTTTTCAGAGCCCGCATTTGTTCTTCACAAACGCTTTCAAGACCTATAAAGAGAGTTTTGCAACCACTGTCAGCCGCAAGTTGCATAAGTTCATGGTCTTTAGCAAAAGAGATGGAAGCCTGGCCGGTCCATTGAATTTTTAAAGGAATCAGTGCTCTAAACAATTCTTTAGCATATTTTTTATTTCCTATTATATTGTCATCTAAAAAAATAAATCTTTTGGCTTTTGATTCTTTAATTTCCCTCACCACATTGCCAATGGGCAAATGCCTTATCTTTTTTCCAAACAGGTTTGTCACGCAACAAAAATCACAATTGTATGGGCATCCCCGGGTTGTCATAATAGGGATGATGCTGTATAATCTTTTTGTTTTAAGGGAAGAAAAATTTTTAGGAATATACTTAGAAATATCGGGTTCCGGTTTATAATATTTTTTCTTCAACGTATTGTTTTGTACATCTTCAAGTAATTGAAGCCACACACCTTCTGCTTCACCAATAACAACAGAATCTGCATGTTGCAAAGCCTCATCGGGGAGTATAGTGGGGTGAACACCTCCTAAAACAACAGTTTTCCCCCTTTTTTTAAATTCCTGGGCTAAATAGTAAGCCCTGGGTGCATTGGCAGTCATTGTGCTTATGCCTACCAAATCACAATCTTCGTCGATATTAAGCGTTGTGAATTCTTCTTCTATAATTTTCACTTCATGTTCTCTCGGTGTAAGGCCTTCAATAAGATACAGGGCCAGTTGTGGCATCATAAGGCCTTTGTTTGTTCTATGGTTGATGTCCCTTACCGGTGAAACTAATAATATTTTCATGTTTTTCTATTTTTTGTTTAGTAAACTGTTCAGATTTATAAATACAATTTATCGACTTTTTCATTACTATATTCTCTAAATGCTGCGAGTGAATTTAATATCGTGTTTAGTATAATTGATTCTGCTATTTTGTTTTTTGTAAATACATTTGATTCCATAATAAAATATGCTTTTGTGTTAGAATCTGCTGGCGTAAAGAATTTCCAGACACCGTTAAATTCTTTAATCCTTGTAATTTTCTCATTTATAGGAACATAATATGGAAGGCTTTCAAATTTTATATACAACGATGTATCTGAATACGACAATAGACTGAATTTTAAGATGCAATCCTGGTCGTTAAAGGGCCAGGGTACATTAAAAAGCATATAGGTATTCCAAGATTTTTTATTGGCAGATGTTATATGGTTATATTCCTTTATACTCCTTATCCATTGTTTTGCAAAAACTTCATCTTTTAATGAAGATAAAATTCCTGCGGTATTTGTTTTTACTGTAAATGTCGCCAAATATTTTTTTGTATTATTTTGTTTTTCAGGGTAATAATTATATTGATACAAGTTTACCTGTTTTTTA
>CAZWGG010000414.1:0-5312 GCA_964633305.1 uncultured Bacteroidales bacterium | reverse complement strand
TACAAAGACACACAGAGAAAAAAATTAAATCATTTAACTTTTGAGACACCCTCATTGAATTTATTTAAATGTTAATCTCCATAGTCAGCTTCATAGCTTGTGCCTCCGGAATTATCAAGGAAACCTTTTACCCTTCTTCCTGAACAAACATATATAGTCCCAGGATCCGATTCCCATTCAATTTCCATGTAGATACTGTCTCCACCGGCCATTTCAACAACCTGTCCATTTTGGATGGTTGTAGCATCATCGTAAACGATTTCTGTCCCTTCAGTAACAGAAAAACTTTTGGCTTGAAGGTTTATTCCTGCTTTTACCTGAAAAGTCCAAAAATTACCTTGATCTGTAATCCAAATTGAATCTGCTGTAGTTGCAGCAGTGTTGAAGGTTAGCAGCCTTGTGTAGCCCCAATCATAAATATCTACCAATTCACCACCAACGTCTACCCTGTAAGTTACCCACCATTCGCCATTTAGCGGCCAAGTAGGTGAATGATCTACCTCAGGGTCTTCCAATTCACATGCGTATGCGAAAAAGAATAGTATTGAAATATATATTGCAATTTTTTTCATTTTTTTTATTTTAAAGTTCAACTTGAGTTAGTGTAATAGCAAATGTATATCCAGCGTCCCAAGCGCTTTCAAAGTAAATTGTTTTTGCAACAGGATCGACTGTCATTCCGCTCATTTCAGCCACTCCTCCAAAGGCTCCTACTGAAAATTGTGTATACGAGAAATCATTTGATGGAATATCGTTTGCTGTAATAACACATCCGGAAGCCAAATAGTTTACGCCATATCCTCTTCCAATAGCATAATATCCACCTATTGCACAAGATATTGTATATGTATTTGCACCTACTTTTTTTATTATTATATATTCCAAATCTTCATATTGAGCGCTGGCTACACCATTACGAACAATGGTAGAAGTGTAAATACCTTCAATACTATTTACCAGGTCGCCATTTGAATATACATATACAGTTCTAAAAGTAGAGCCTGGAAAACCGTCGCTGTTGACAGCTGTATACCGGACTACATATTCATCCGGATGATCAACATCAACAGAAGCTCCAGTATATCCGAAATATGTACCTGTTACTGAAATTGTTACAGGTAATGTCTGTCCGCTTTCAGTTGCTGTAGCTCCAGGATCATCAAAGGGAGTTCCAAGTTCATGAAATATAACATCTTCACCTGCCATGGTAAAATCGGCAAAGTATGTTATTTTAGAAATGCCTTCTGTCTCTTTTTCACATCCTGTAGAAAAGAGAGTCAGAATAAAAACTATTGATATTATTATTATATTTTTCATTTTACACAATTTTAGTTTAGATTAAGCTCATTTTTTATCCCACCAAACTTTTTCTGTTATTGGAACCTGTGCAGGTGTATTAGGGTTCCTTGATCTTTCAGTATCAGGGAATAGTAATCTCTTAGCCCATGCACCACCTGTAACTCCTTCAATAGGATAAGTAAATTGACCTGATTTGTAAGATACATTAGATGCAGGAACCGCGCTTGTTCTTGGATAACCTGTCCGGTCATGTTCGAAGAATGCTTCCAGTCCCTGAGAACCAGCCATAGATGCCCATTTTTGTACTATGATTGCTTCTAATTGTACTTCAGTAGTACTTGATGAGGGAAATTCATATAAGCCTCCTCCAGCAATAAAAGAAGAACCATCTAATCCAAATTTATTAAATGCAGCCATTACACCATCTTCATATAATGCTTGCACATTACCTGTACCCCATCCTCTTAAAACAGCTTCTGCTTGCAGGAAGTAGCTTTCTGCCTCAGAGATAAAGTAAACAGGATCGGTAGCATTAATAAGGGCACGTGAAATAGATGTTGGTTCAATTACTGTACTGGGAACATTAAAATTACCTTGGTCTAATGAAGCATGTCCACTGCTGCCAGGTATAAAAAGATAATCAAGACGCGGATCTGAATTATCATTCAGCCATGACATAAAAGTTGTACTGGCTTTAAGATTAGTGTTTGTGTTGAGTTGTCTTTGATCGCTTTCATATAATGGATTACTTTTACCGGCTTCATCAATGAATTGGGTAACAGCGGCATCTTGAGACAAGAATTCAGCATTGCTGCTATAAAGTGCTTCAATACCAGCTTGAGCAATAGATGATCGGACATAAACTTGTCTTAAATAGATTTTTAATTTCAAGGTATTTGCAAATCTTACCCATTCATCCATATCACCTCCAAAAAAATAGTCTGCTGAACCAGGATCAGTTGCGGTTCTTGCATCAAGGTCATAGGATAAAGCTTCATCCAGTCGTGATATTATTCCATTATATATTTCTTCTGCTGTATTGTAATGCGGTGTGAAATTATCTTGATTAGCTTGGCAGGCTTCATCAAATGGAATCTGATCGTATATATCAGCCAATGTCTGGAAAATATAGGATTCAATTACAGTTGCCATTAAATAGAATGACCAATCTTCATTTTCTTTAGCTTTTTCCTTAACAAACCGAAGATCATTTAAAGCCCCGGCATATAACTCGGTAAAATTAGTATTTAATGTAGTAGGCAATATATTGAAAGCATCGATATTTTTGTATTGGTTCGAACCGTTGTTTTGTGTCCAAAACTGAGACCAAAGTCCGCCCAAAATATTATAATATCCTCCTATTTGTCCTGATGCTGAAAGTACAGCTGCGGGGAATACAAGCTCAGGTGTGGCATTAGAGGGGTTATTTGGATCGGTGTTAACATCGAGCCATTCTTTTCCACAGGAGCTACTTAGCAGAATTACTACTAATAATGTGATTATATTTTTATACTTTTTCATAGTTATTCAATTTTGTTAGTTAAAAGGTAAGTTTAAGACTTGCACCGAATGAACGAACTGTCGGACCAGCAGCAAATTCACCAAAATCACCTTCAAGGTCATTACCGAATGTGGTAATTTCTGGATCTATTATGTTATTCTCTTTAGGAGTCCATAAAAATAGGTTTCTACCAATTAAGTTCAATTCAATGTGTTGAAGTTTAACTTTATTGGCAATACTGACCGGAAGAGAATAACTTAAAACTACTTCCCTTAATTTTACATAAGATCTATCAATTACATGATCTCTGGAAATCATATTATTTTGGGTCTGGTTCCAATAGTTACTTACATTACTCATATCAATTGGAATTGTATTTTCTACGTAGTTGCCGGTTCCGTCATCAATCACTGAATTGGGAACTATCCATGGTTGGCGATCATTATAAAGGGTATTTGTTGCGTTACCTACAAAATAGTTCAAGCGTTTTGTATATGAGTACATTAAACCTCCCTGCCTAATATCAAATAAAACAGAAAGACTTAAATTTTTATACGAGACATTACTTGATATTCCGGCAATATAGTCAGGCTGGGCATTACCGTATTCAACTTTGTCTGTAGCTGTAGTTGGTATTCCATTTGCGTTAACAATAATTCTTCCCTGATCATCTGTTGCAGGGGCGTGACCAAGGAATACCCCGAGAGGTTTATCTTTTATAGCAACGAACTCTATACCATAAACTGTAGTAAGAACAACTTTATCAAGTTCTTTGGTAAGTTCAAGTACTTTGTTGTTATTTTTTGCGTACGTTAATGTTACATCCCACTTAAAGCTATTAGTTTTTAAGGGAACAACATTCATCATTACTTCAATACCCTGATTTTGAACTTGTCCGAAGTTTTTAACCTGAATTGTATTGCCAGATGTTGCGGCAATCGGGACATCATAAATCTGGGCATCGGTTATTCTATTATAATACGCAACATCTAAATTAATCCTACTATTAAAAAACCTTAAGTCTGTACCTATTTCATATTCTGATGTTATTTCGGGCTGAAGTTCCGGGTTTCCAATTGTATTTGAAACTTCAAAGGCATTAACACCCCCAAAAGGAAAAGCTATCTCTCCAAAAGGCAGGTAAATATTGCCCGGAACCATAACCGATTTAACACTGTAAGGATCTGCATCATTTCCTGTTTTACCCCAACTTAAACGAATTTTTCCAAAACTTAAAATAGATTTTATATCTGGTAATAACTCAGTAAATATAAAACTTGCATTGATAGAAGGATAAAAGAATGAATTATTGTCTACTGGCAGTGTTGATGACCAGTCATTTCTGGCACCAGCGGTGAAAAATAAAAATCCTTTGTAATCAAAATCAACTTGTCCGTAAACTCCAACTAATCTTCTTTTACTTTCATCTACGTTGGGAGCCTTTGGGAACTCTGTAGCATTTTCCAGTTTGTAAAATTCAGGTATATTAAGATTTGTTCCATAAGCATACGTATTTCTAAAATACCTTTCATTTGCATTGTAACCTAACAATCCTGACATTGTTAGATTAGAGGTTAATTCATTTTGAGCGGTTATAATAAAATCACTGTTTATCTCTCTCGCTAGCTTTGAACGTTCAGTTACTGCACCTGGAATTTGTGCTGTCGTGCCATTTGGGCTTGTTGGGGTAGTTTTTGCGATGGCAACCCAGTCGGTTAATTGTGCATTTGATACATCGGTACCTATTCTGTATTGGGCAGTTAACCATTTAGTGAGCTTATATTCTATATTAATGTTTCCATACACCCTATCTTCATTAAAATCATTTCCATTTTCATTTAATGCAAAGTATGGATTTTGAGCATAGAGGGTAAAATAATTATCGAGATTATTAAATTTATAATTATAATCTTTGAAGTCGACTATACTCATATCTCTCGGTATTTGTATGATTTCCTGGAATACAGTTGTTCCATCACCACCTTGGCCTGTTGTAACATAATTTGCTTTTTTATTTATATAGCTTATGTTCGCACTACTTGTCAATTTATTTCCTTTAAGTTCTCCCTTTAAAGTAATAGTATTCCTGTCATATGAGTCCTTATCGGAAGGCACAATACCGTCTTCATTTGTATTGCTGTAAGAAAGGAAATATCTTGCATTTTCTGTTCCTCCATTAATGGATACTGAATTTTGGAAAGATTTACCAAGTTCATAAAAATCTTTCAGGTTTTTTTCCTGGGGAGAAAATGGTTTTAATTGCTGTGAATTATCAACAACATTTCCCCAAAGTCTATCCTTACCATCCATTTTTGGTCCCCAACTACCATTTTCCTCGTATGCAAAATGGCCACTCCATCCTTGTCCAAATACATTTTGGCCAGAGTCTCAATCTCGGCGTTTTTACCGGCGACTGTATCTGCAGGCGTATCGCCAATGAAGATGCAGTTTTCCTTACCGATGCCTTCTTCCTCAAGATGTTCCAAAGCGAATCGAAATACTCGCGGATCCG
>CAZWGG010000413.1:0-5312 GCA_964633305.1 uncultured Bacteroidales bacterium | reverse complement strand
AACATAACAGAAGCTATTCTTGAAGTACTGAATAATACAACAAAAAAAGAATAATGTACCTGAAAGATAACATGAAAAAAGTATATTACATAGCATTTATCTTTTTACCGCTTATAATTAGTTGTAAACAAAGTGTTTCGATTAATGAATACATTTCGGGCATTGAAAAAAATAAAAAATTTAGTTGTACGTATAACGATGATGAATTTTACATGGAATGCCGGTACAGGCCCGGCTTATACATGGCTATTGAAGAATTAGCTAAAAGAGTTTCCCATGTGGATACATTACCTAAAGAAATGATAATAAATGAAGTAAATCATTTCCGGCAGGGAACCTATTTTTCTATAAAGTTAGGATTGGTATCCGATGAAAATATTCTTTTAAAGAATATAACCGGTATGCAGCAATATGCAAACAGGATTAACTATTTGAACGAAAACCTGGTAAATGATTTTGTTGCCTTCACAGGCAAGGATACGCTTAAGCCCGTATCTTGCCAATTTTACAATTCGTATGGTATGTCCAACCATGTTAGGATTAGCCTGGTATTTCCGGGATCATTGGTAAAAGCCAAAAATTTTACCATTCAATATACTGACAAGGTTTTCGGATTGGAAAATTCAGTAAAATTAAAGTTTAACATCCGATATAACCCATCTAAAGAATTAAAAAAATTACAAGTAAAATAAACCGATAGCTGTATGAACAAGTTAGTAAAGAAAAAGATCCTGAAAATAGTAAGTGTTATAGTAATTATTTCCCTGTTACATCAAATTGCATTTCCTTCCATTGTCTTAGCGCTGACAAATGGGTATACCCAGCCCGAAGTATGGGATTATCAGCCGGTGGGGGCAACGGATAATGTAAGTTTATTAACCGGGGCATTCAGCTATACCATTCCTGTGACATCTGTTCCTGAATATCCAATGGCTATTGGGTATCGGTCTGGCATAAAGCCCGATCAGGAAGCAGGTATGTTCGGACTTGGGTTCCATGGTTTTTCAGGGGCTATCGGAAGAAACCTGTTAGGTATTCCCGATGATGTAAACGGGGCTGACAGAGTATATAGATTTTTAAACCAGAAAAGGTGGAATATTTCACTCGGTGCTTCAGTTGGAACAAGCTATCAGATTCCTGGTGTAAGCGAATATTTAAGTGTTGGAGGAAATGTGAGCATATCAGTTGGATACGATAATTATACCGGTGTATTCGGGAGTGTTGGGTTTGGACTGGGAGTTGGTATTACCGGCAAGTCAGCAGATATAGGAAGTATTTCCGGAAAAAATGCTTCTCTTAATATTGGAGTTTCAGCAGGAATAGGATTGGTGTCTGACAGTCGGTCCCAAAGATTAGCTTATGGATATGGTGCAGGTGCAAGCGCAGGTATAAGTACCGTGTTAAATAATGATAAAATATGGAATCCTGTTGATGCCGATTTAATAGGGTACAGTGCCGGTGGTTTTATAGGAGATAAACCTGAAGAAGTTGATGGTGGATATTTGATCTCAAAACCAGGTATAACAAATTTTAGTAATACCAGTTCTTCTTCTATCCGTTCATTACCTCCAACAGCTAATGTAACTTCATGGATTGGGGCAGGAGGTGTATCTTTTTCTGTTCCCCTTCCAATTGAGCCACCAATCACGGTTAACATGTCGTATAGTGCTTTTAATGTTCTTGATAAATCATTATCCAAAAAAGCCTTTGGGTTTAAATATCTGAATAATTACGATAAAAGAAATGACGAGCATATTTGTGACATGACTATAGAAGGAGAGAATCCTTTTCCTGAATTAAAAGAAGGCAATCCTGACCCGCGTTCAAATCCGAATTACCTGCAACGTGATTATTTTATGGTTAATGCTATGGGAATTTCAGGTACCATGCAACTTAACCAGTTGAAGTATGGAGTTGCTTCCCGAAACTATAGTAGATTTACATACAGGGATATAGGATTGTTACAACTCAAAACCAAACGGCAGCAGGTTTACCCGTGGGCATCTGTCAATGAAGCGGAATTTAACAAGAGTATTGACATTCTTAAAGTATTAAAAAGTGATAATCCTGAAGACAGGGATTTTGACCGGGTATTTTTCAGGGAAAAAGAAATTAGCAGTCTTACATCAGAAGAATATAGCTTTAATGATGTGCAATTTAAAATGAGGGGCGACCTTACCGGTGAATTTAACCAGGCATCAAAGAAATTTAACGATTATCATACTAATGATTTTAAGCTCGTGAAAATTGCCGGCGGGCAAGAGAAAAAAGGGTTATTGAGGTCTTCAAAAAAAATACCTCTCTATAAACCTGAATTTGCAGGAAGCTCAAACGTTTTAAAAAATTTTGATGATGAGCTGGAATACGGAACTTCAATAAAGTATGAAACTATTGGCGAAATACTGCAAAAGAATTCTAACTTAATTGCACAATACAATAGCCACTATGGAAGAAAAAAAAGGAATTTTGAACTTAATCAGAATATGTATAGCCATTATACTTATGAAAAAACCGGGAATAAGAAGGATAATGTTATACTTAATGAGAATTTAGCTCATTTTAGCAGTTTAATGCACCTGGTTAATATGTCTTCGGCCGATAAAGAGTACTTTTCTTCCTTAATTGGGTCTATTGAAATAAAAAATGCTACGGGGTTAAAATATGTTTTTGGCTTGCCTGTATTTGCAAAAAAAAGCGAAACCATGCAATTATCGGGTAAAGGGGTGTTACCTCCAAAAAAGAAAAATGATACCGATTATTGCTCATTTAAAAAGAACAATGGTAACCCGAAAGACAGGAGCAAGGTAAATATTCAAGATGAGTACAGTTATCCGTATGCCTGGCTGTTAACGGCAATAGTGGGTGAAGACTACATTGATTTTGATAATATTCCGGGGCCAAGTGACGGTGACATTGGTTTCTGGGTGAAGTTCAGGTATGCAAAAGTTGCCGATGATTACTGTTGGCGGGTACCTTTCACCGGGCTGGAACATTTACCCGGTGCCATACATACTGCCGATGATGATGCGTATTCCATGGCAACCGGTGAAAAAGAGATTTACGTGTTGTCCGAAATTGAATCTTCGGGATATGTTTGCAAGTACAATTATCAGAAAAGGTACGACGGGCTCGATGCAAAGGGCCGGTATAACGGCAAAGCCATAAATGTTCTTACCACAGCACCGCTTGACATTAACCAGCTCGATGTTGATAATGACCCAACAGGTGATAATTTTCAGTTTGTTGTAACATCCATCGATTTATATAAAAAACATTATAACAGCAATAATTCCGAAACCAGGAGCATGGATAATCCCTATGGAAAAAAAATAAAATCAACACTGTTTGAATATGATTATTCGCTTTGTCCGGGTGTACCCAATAACCTTACCAATTATCCCGGGTATGATATTAAAAAGCGTGAATTGGATTATATCTATAATAACGATTTGTATCCCGAACAAAACATAGGCACCGGTAAACTTACATTAAGAAAAGTACAGCATGTGGCTTACGATGAGGCCGGAGGGGCAACCTATTTGCCCAGTTATACATTTTCATATTGGCCCGATGCTGATACAAAATATAATCCGTCTTTTGATGACAAGCAGGTCGACCGGTGGGGAAATTATTCAAAACGTACAAAAGCCGAAGGAGAAATTCTAACTCAAATTAATTATTATCAGCATTATTGCGAATACGATAAGGAAATTGCCGATGAAAATGCCAAAGTATATGGTTTAAAAAGTATTTATCTGCCCAGTGGGGGAAAACTCGATGTTGAATTTGAAGCCCAGGATTACGGGTATGTGGAAGACAAAAAACCTTATGTTATGCGAAATGTTAAACAAGGCTTTATTCAACAGGTAGTAAATGGGGACAGTAAAAATACCGAAGTGTACGTGGATGTAACCGATATTTGCAACGAAGAACTGAAACAAGGAAAAACAGAAGCAAACCTCGAAGGGTTAAACTGGAAATACAATGTTGTTGGATATAACAGCGCCTTATCTCCAGGCGATACTGTTTATGGGCAAATAGCATTCTATCAGCAGCATTCTGCAGAAAACCCTGCTTCCGAAGACAAATTATTTATCGCAGCCACAAAAGCTGTAGCTGAAAATATAACCGATATTGTTAAAGAGAATGACCGGTATTATCAGAAAATAGAAGTTAAAGCAATAGATGATAAAGACAATAAGGCAAAGTTTAAAAACCCGCCATTTATTTTTGAATGCAAAAATTATTTGTATAACAGTTCGCTTCAAATGAGGGCTTTGAAAGAGAAACTATTACCGTCTTGTAATAATACGGATAAAGTAATTAAAAGATATGAAGAACTTGAAAAAGATGATCCAATAACGGCAGTAAAGAAAGTTGTTGCGAATTTGAGAAATGTTTTCGTGGGTAACGATTTATTTGAGTCGGAATTCATAGCGTGTTACAATGAACCTGCTACAGTGTATTATCCGCACCTTTCCTTTATTCGTACCCCTGTTTTTAAAGCAAAATATACCGGCACCAGGGTAAAAGCCGTAACTTATTTCGACCGGTTTAGTTACGCGACTAAGCCCGATGGCAGTGTGGATGAAAATGAAACAACCGGTGAAAATGTTTACGGGTCAAGGTATTATTATGATAATAACAGCGACGGTACGGGCAGGTCATCCTTTGTGGCAACTATTGAGCCTGGCGGTGGAGATGCAGCGGTTATTGATGTACACGAACTTGTTGGGGCAGGGTTTGCCCCCTCACCGGCCATTATCTCATCAAAAACCACGCTTGAATCGGTTTATGCCGATACGGATGGGGCAGACAATATTCAATCGAGAAAAAAAGGGAAAAGATGATAACCTGCAATTTAATAAGTTCTTTCATGAAACAGCTTATAAAGGGGAGCCTGTAAGCCCTAAAGGATATATGAACCTTTGGGGTATCATTACCTACCTGGTCATAAAATTTAAAATATTTGGCAAGAAAATTAAAATAAAAATACCAATACCCCTGCCTGTGATGGTGAAATGGAACAGAAGCGACAATTACAATATGAAATCTTATGGCTACACCGATTATACCGATATATATGGCAGGCCAAAATCGGTGAGGCAAATTAATGCAAACGGCCAGGAAGACGCCAGCCAGCAATTCAATTATTTTGGTTATAATAAAGGGGTACCTGTATACAGGGAAGGCTTTGACACAAAAATTAACATACGACCGGGAAAAATTGACCAGGCCTGGTCTGAAGCATATTATACCAAGGAATCGGATATTACCTTAATTCCCTGGATCCTTTACTTTAATGCAAAAAC
>CAZWGG010000412.1:0-5322 GCA_964633305.1 uncultured Bacteroidales bacterium | reverse complement strand
GTTAACAATTATAAACCTGTTTTTTGGCCCGATATTGGCAGTAAAGGCTTTAAAACTGTTATGATTGAAAATGGAAATCTTACGGATAAGGCAGTTGAACAAATGAAAAAAATTATTTATGATCAAAAGCTAAACCGTGAAATAGCAGAACATAACTATGAACTTGGGAAAAAATTATTTTCATACGATACGCTAAAAGAAAAACTGCAAGAATTAATAAATAAGGTATTTAAAGTGGGTTGAAAATTTAAAATTGATTTTGACTACAAAAATTATCCTACCTGACTTAATTTTTCAACAATATCCATACGTATAATTTCAATTTTTTTCTTGGTTGATTTTATTATACCGTCATGTATGAATTCTCCCATTGTATAAATAAAACTTTTTTTTGTAACACCAATAAATTCAGCTAATTCTCTTCGTGAAAGAGGTAATTCAAAATCTGTACTTTCATAAATAGAATTTGAAAAAAATAACAACAAATCTGCTACCTTTCCGGGTAATTGTTTCCTGAAAAGCGAAATTGTCCAATTAAACGATTCCAAATCATATTGGCTATTTAATTCCAATATTTTTTTTGCGAACTTACCATTATTTTCTACAATTTTAAAAAAAACAGATTTATCAATAAAATATACCTCCGAATCTACTAAAGAAATAGCAGAATTTTGATGCAATCCGCCTTTAATTACCGATGTTAATTCAAAAAAATTCCCTCCTTTTATAATTTTTACTATTCTTGTTTTCCTGTTAAAGCTTTTATTCTCAATTTTTACAAGTCCTTTTTGTAAATAATTAATATGTGACACCGGTGTATCTTGTTTAAATATTGTTTCTCCTGCTGTATAATTTACACATGAGCAGTATTGGTTATATAATTTTTTTTCATCCTCGGTAAGTATTTCAAAAGCTAAAGAAGATTTTATCCCCTTTGAATAACTCTTCATCATATACTTTTACATTTTAACTTACAATTTACCAAAAAATATTAAAATTCCGTTCTTTATATCAACAAAAATGATGTTCGTCACCATTAATGAAGAAATATGTGCCTTGGAAAAGTGAAATAATTCACAGTTTAATACAATATCATCTCTTTTTGATATCGTAGCTTTATATTAAACAAATCTAAGATACCTCTGTATGAAGTGGAAAAATTTTAAACTCAGGGCTAAGTTTTCCGTAGCCTTTGGTGTGGTTATTATTCTGCTTGTCATAGTTGCAACCTGGGCTATTTATGGAATTAACAGTATTGTTAAAAATGCCAATGAAACCATTGATGGAAATAACCTTAAAAATAACTTGGAAGATAAATATATTCAGCATCTTAAATGGGCTGCTAACGTTATTTCATATATTACAAACAAACAAATAACAGAATTACAAGTTGAAACAGATTATAACAAATGCGCATTAGGACAATGGTATTATGGAATTGGAAGAGAAAATGCCGAAAAACTAGCACCTGAATTAAAATCATTGTTTGATAAGCTTGAAGAGCCACATAAAAATTTGCATAATTCAGCTATTAAAATAAAAGAAGTATTTAAAAATGCTGATTACGATTTGGGTATTCAACTACGAGAACAAAAATGCAATCATCTGCTATGGGTTATAAAAATAAAAGATGCCATCCTTAACTCCAACCCAGATATTGAATTTGAAACAGATCCTGCAAAATGCAAATTAGGACAATGGCTAAATTCTGATAATGTTGAAAATTTAAAAAAAGAGTATCCTGAATTACCTGCTTTACTCAATGATATTTCAGAACTTCATGAAAATCTTCATCAAAGTGTAATTTCTATTCAAGACTACCTCAGTCAAAACAAACAAACAAAGGCATATGAAAGTTTCAAAAATCAAACCCAACCATTAATGGATAATACTCTTGAAAAAATTGACCAGATAATTAAATGGAATAATGAAAACTATCTAGGCTATACTGAAGCTACAAATATATATTTTTCAGAAACCCAAGTATCCTTAAACGAAATTAGTACATTATTTCATGATATAATTGAGAAATCAAGAGATTATATCATGTCAGAAGATGTTATGTTAAACCAGGCAACTAATAAAAGATCGGGAGTAATTTTTCTTAGCTTATTAGCGGCAATAATAGCAATAATTTTAGCAACAATTTTAACAAGAAGCATAATCAAGCCAATAAATAAAGGTATTGTATTAGCAAGAAAAATTTCAACCGGAGATTTAACAGCTGAAATTGACATCGATCAAAAAGACGAAATAGGATTATTGGCTGCCTCACTAAGAAAAATGAGCGAAAAAATTCAAACTATTGTTGAAGACATTATTAGCGGATCAGAACAAATTGCCGTTGCAAGCCAGGAATTTAGTAATGCTTCACAAAACATGTCCCAAGGAGCAAACGAACAGGCATCATCTGCTGAGGAAATATCATCATCGGTAGAAGAGATGGCCGCTACTATACAACAAAACACAGAAAACTCACAACAAACAGAAAAGATAGCTCTTACAGCTCTTGAAAATATTAAAAAGGGAAATGAATCATCTATTATGTCTGCAGAATCAATGAAGAATATTGCTAATAAAATCTCAATTATTTCTGAAATTGCATTCCAAACCAATATTCTGGCTTTAAATGCAGCAGTTGAGGCCGCACGTGCAGGAGAGCATGGAAGAGGATTCGCCGTTGTTGCTGCTGAAGTTAGAAAACTTGCAGAAAGAAGTAAAGTAGCGGCAGAAGAAATCAATAAGGTTTCTCAATCGGGCGTTAATATTTCTGAAGAAGTAGGAAGACAATTTGTAGATTTGGTCCCTGAAATCGAAAAAACAACCAAACTAATACAAGAAATTACTGCTGCAAGTCTCGAACAAAGCTCAGGAGCTGAACAAATAAATAACGTTATTCAACAATTAAACCAAGTCACCCAACAAAATGCTGCAACAGCAGAAGAATTGGCTACAAATTCAGAAGAATTGGCCAGTCAGGCACAACAACTTAGAAGTACAATATCATTTTTTAAGGTAAGAGATAAACATGGCAAAGAATACTCCAAAATTAGTAAGATTAGCAAATCCGAAAAAATGTCAATGAATACAAACTATATTCAAACCCAAAAAAAGAAAAAAGATATAGGAGTGGAATTACTTTTAAAAGAAACAACTAGTGACGATGCCTTTGAAAAATTTTAAATCACTCTATATTACAAATCATACCATCATAAGTTCGGAAATAATATAATCGGCAATAAATTTCCCCTTCTCCGATAAAAATAAACGATTTTGTTCTTCTATTATTTCATAATCTTCTTTAAACCGTCTTATATTGCTAGCAAAATGTTCAAAAAAAATATTCCCATACTCATTTTTTATTTTATTAATGTTAACACCCCACATTGTTCTAAGGCCTGTTAAAAGATACTCGTTAAACCTGGTTTTCGAATCAAGATGTTCTGTCTCAAAAAAGATATTGTTATTATTTATTTTTTCAATATATTTATTAATATCTGACACATTCCATCGACGTGAATTCAAATTGTATGAATGTGCTGATGGTCCGATCCCCAGGTATTTCTTTTGCATCCAATAATTAGAATTATGTTTGGAAAAATAATTTTGTTCAGCAAAATTAGATATTTCATAATGAATAAATTTTTTATCCTTAGCTATTTCCATTAATAATTTATATTGATCAATATTTTCATCTTCTGTAGGTTGAAATATTTTTCCGTCCTTTAACATTAAATAAAAAGGAGTATCTTTTTCAAAAGTGAGACAATAGGCTGATAAATGCTTGATACCAAATGAAAATGCTAATATCAAATTATACTTCCAATCTTTAATTGACAATCCTGGTAAGCCATAAATTAGGTCAATACTTATATTACCATATCCAATATCCTGTGCACTATGAATGGCATCGATTGCTCCGTTTGAATTGTGCCTCCGGTTCATAAGAATTAAATACTTATCAATAAATGACTGCACTCCTATGCTTAACCTGTTAACAGGTGTATTGTTTTTTAATTTCTTTAGATATTGCTTTGTTAAATCATCCGGATTTGCTTCAAAAGTTATTTCTACATCATTTTCTATGTCATAAAATGTAAATATTTTCTCAAATAAAATATTTATTTCATCAACTGATAAAACAGAAGGTGTACCTCCACCAATATAGATAGTTTCAATAACTTCTCCTTTTAAATAATTCTTATTTATATCTAATTCCTTTATCATACAAGCCAGTAATTCTTTCTTTTTTTTAAAATCAATAATGCGGAAAAAGTCACAATAATTACACAATTTTCTACAAAAAGGAATATGTATATAAATACCTGCCATTTATTTTAAAGTATCATTACAAATTTATAGAATTATAGATGGTCAATAAAACCTGTGTTCATTTAAAATTTTCATAACTTTATAAATAGATGTAAAAAAAAGTAAATTTCAAAAATGGAAAATATCCCTTCATATTCAGAATTATCAGAGAAACTAAGAGTGCTTGAAAAAGAAAAGTCAAACCTTGAAAAGCTTATTGAGGGAAAAAAATTGAAATTAAGGGAAGCTACCCGAATGTTAAAGGTTTCAAAGCATTCATTAGATAAAAATACAAATGCTATATTCTGGTTTGGTCCTGACGGAAAATTTATCTATGTAAATGAAATGGCATGTAAATTATTAGGTTACTCAAATGACGAATTAACCAGTTTACATGTGTATGATATAAACCCGGAAATAAATAAAATAAAGTGGGGAAAAAACTGGCATAGCATTAAGGAAGCAAATTATTCTACTCTAGAAACATCTCATAAAAGAAAAGACGGATCTGTTTTTCCGGTAAAAATTACTTCAAATTACATAAATCTTGATACATACGAGTATGTGTCTGCTTTTGTTACCGATATAAGCGGTGAAAAGAGTTGGGAAAAGGCCCTTATAGAAAGTGAACACAACTACCGTGAAATTTTCAATGCATCCAATGAAGCAATTTTTGTGTACAATGCACATACAGGAAAAGTACTTGACGTTAATAATACCATGCTTGAGATGTATGATTGTAGTTATGAAGAAGCATTAAGGTCAACCCCAGGGAGCTTAAGTGCTGATGAACAAAGCTATAATCAAGCTAAAGCAAGGGAATACATGCAAAAAACAATTAACGAGGGTCCCCAATTGTTTGAATGGCATTCTAAAAGAAAGGACGGTGAATTGTTCTGGACAGAAATGAACTTAAAATATACAAAAATAAGTGGAAAAGACAGGATTATAGCTGTAGTAAGAGATATAAGCCAACGCAAAGAATCAGAAAAAGATATTCAACAGGCAGTA
>CAZWGG010000411.1:0-5365 GCA_964633305.1 uncultured Bacteroidales bacterium | reverse complement strand
ATTTCAATATCTTCCATGTAGATATATTGCCATACATCCATTTCTGTCCAGTTGCTCAGGGGGAATACCCTAAAATGTTCCCCCATCCTTTTTTTCACGTTAAAAATATTCCACAGTTCAGGACGTTGGTTTTTCGGGTCCCATTGGCCAAATTCATCACGATGCGAGAAAAACCTTTCTTTTGCCCGTGCTTTCTCTTCGTCTCTTCTCCCTCCTCCAAGAGCTGCATCAAATTTAAATTCTTCAATAGCATCAAGCAGTGTAACCGTTTGTAAAACATTCCTGCTTGCGTTTATTCCTGTTTCTTCAACTACCTTTCCCTGGTCGATAGTATCCTGTACTAACCTGGCTATACATTTTCCGCCGGTTTTTTCCATGAGCTGGTCTCTAAATTCCAAAGTTTCAGGGAATTTATGCCCTGTATCGATATGTAATAAAGGAAAAGGAACATTTGCAGGCCAAAATGCTTTTCGTGCAATGTAATACATTACAATTGAATCTTTTCCTCCTGAGAAGAGTAGGGTAGGGCGTTCAAATTGAGCGGCTACCTCGCGAATAACAAATATCGATTCGGCTTCTAATTCCCGTAAGTGATTGATATTGTATTTTTCCATTTTTTATTCTTTGTACTCAACAAGTGGTAAAACGTGATTTAAAAGTTTTTGAACACCTTCATCTATAGAAAGCATGTCTGTATTTATTTCAACATCAGGATTTTCAGGAGGAGTAAATGGAGAGTCGATTCCTGTAAAGTCTTTGATTAACCCCTGACGTGCCCTTTTGTACAATCCTTTTACATCCCGCTGCTCACATGTTTCCAGGGGAGCATTAATGTATGCTTCAATATAATCGTCTTTGCCAATAATAGACCTGGCCAAATCCCTTGATTCTTTTGAAGGGCTTATAAATGAATTTATTGTGATGACCCCGCAATTAAGAAAAAGCTTTGACAATTCGGCTATTCTGCGTAAATTCTCTTTTCTGTCTTCATCGGAGAATCCTAAATTGGAATTCAACCCTGATCTTACATTATCCCCATCAATGATTTGAGTGAGATATCCAAGTTTGAAAAGTTCTTTTTCCAGCCCTGCTGCCATTGTACTTTTTCCAGCGCCGGATAGCCCACACATCCAGATAACTTTTGCACTCTGTTTAAGTAATTTTTCTTTACTGTTTCTTAGTAATATCCAATTGAATACCGGGTAAATATTACGATTATTGTTGTCCATGAAAATTAGTAGTATGTTTATGACATTTCTCTGAAGCTGCAAATATAATAAATATGTCAAAAATCTAAGAATGAACTTTAAATAATGCTTTTTTAATGGTTAAATTGGGTGATGTTGGGGAGTCGGAAGTACCCCAGCCGCTGGAGTACTTCTGACTTCCGTCTTTCAGTCAACTATTACTTTTCTGGTAGCTTTACTATTTCCCTGAGTGGTGGTTATAAGATAGTTACCGGGATTGAGGGTTGTAAGGTTTATTTGTTTTTCTATTTTCCGGGTATTTTTAGTGAATTTGGAAGAATACACTAATTTTCCTTCAAGGCTGGATACCTGGATTAATAAATCTTCCATAATGTCATTTTCTACTGCTATTTTAAAATTACCTTTGTTAGGGTTTGGATAAACAATAAATGTAAAACCAGGTAAAGGCCCTTTTTCAGGCAAGTTTACAAGGTTTAAGTCAAGGGACCATATCCCTCGTCCGTGTGTGGCAGCAACAACATTGTCATCTTGAATAAACAGCTGCCAGACAGATACCGCAGGTAGCCCGTTATCAGCATAATGCCATGTATTGGCATTGTCAATAGACTCGAATATTCCTATTTCTGTTCCTGCCCATATTATGTCGGTGTTATATGGCATTACAAGAAGGCAATGTACCATAACATCAGGGAAACCTGTATCGCTCGAGTCTTTTGTTCCGAACCCTGAAATATCTTCCCAGGTTTGCCCCAGGTTTTTAGTTCTTAATATTTTAGGCTTATCTTTTAATGAAAACAAAGCATAAGCCGTATTTTCTTCAGTTGGATGGGTGGCCAATCCGCTAATATATCCCAGTTCAACATCATAATAATTCGAAACAGAGTCAAAACTATTCCCCCTGTTTTTTGAAACAAAGAGATGCAGATCGGGATTCGGATACATACCTGCACCTGCCCAAATTATCGAATCATTAGCCAGTGATACTTTAACATTATGCTGATCTGTAACTACATTGTTTATGCTCCAGCCATCTTGTATAGGAATAATTTCCCAATCAAATTTCCCAAATCCGAAATTTACATGCCTGAATACACCATAGCTACCTACGGCAAATACCAAATTTGGGTTTGAAGGAGAATTGGAAAGTCTGGAAATGAACGGACCATCTTCATTAATCCCTTGAGAGGCCCGGGTCCACGTTTCTCCATCGTCTATGCTGACATAAAACCTGTTGTTGTAAGAACTACCAAGAATTCTTCGTTCATAAACCGGATGCCAGAGAACTTCAAATCCATCACCTCCTATTTTATCATCGTATTCAGATGTTTTCGATGCAGTGGCATTAACCGGTGACTGCCAGGTACCGTTGTCCTGCATACCGCCTATATATTCATGTGCCCCGTGCTTTTTAGCAACTCCATAAAATTGTGTGGTTATATACCCGCTATTTATCTGTTCCCATGATTTTCCTTCATTAGTTGATATGCCTAATCCCCCGTCATTAGCTTCAAGAATAGTAAACTTCTCATTATTAGTATCGGTTATTATAGGAATAATTTCATGGTGGTCTACATGAAGGTTGTTATTTTTCCTGTAATCGGCCAATATATTTACAACACTTTCTTCATTAATAAGAGAAAAAGTACCGTATTGAATACTTATTTTCGCGTTGGGCAATGAGGTTTCGTCCCAAATAGAATCCCGGGGAAGAATCGGCCAGAAGAAATAGAGTTGTTTATAGGTGTGGCCTCCATCTTTAGCAATTTTTACCGAAGGAGTTAACGAATCATATTCTACTGCATGAACGAAAATATATTCCCTTCCTGATATGTCATCATCTATATCACGGTCAATAAGATTGAACTCACCATCTCTTTCCTGATCACGGAACGATACCATTAGTTGCCTGTTGTTATCCGTATCCCATGCTTCAAACGGGACATCGATATAATCGTGGTACGAATAATCTTCGGGAGGGACACCCGCTCCTTCGCCTTCAGGAACGGTAAACCGGTAAGCTTTTTGTTTTATGCCACTGCCAAATCTTAGTTCAACAGATGACCAGTCGCTTGACAGTATTTCAACACCGTCTTCTTCGTCGCCTGTTGACATTCCTCCCCCAAGAAATCTTCCCCCGAAGTTAACAAACTCCATAAAGCTTGCCGTACCAACCGTGTCAACTCTTATAACCTGTGGCTCACTGTTACTGAT
This sequence comes from uncultured Bacteroidales bacterium, assembly GCA_964633305.1. Taxonomy (GTDB): domain Bacteria; phylum Bacteroidota; class Bacteroidia; order Bacteroidales; family UBA10428; genus CAZWGG01. The sequence goes on along the minus strand of CAZWGG010000411.1, from coordinate 1,946 downwards.
ACCACTTTTGAATTCAATTTTTCCAAAATCAACACCTGCAATAAAAACAATATTTTCATCAAAGGGGTGTGCTGTTATTATGTTATTAAACCAACCCTGGTTTCCAAGAAAGTTATAAGGAGAAACAAATTTGCTCCAGTTTTCACCTTTATCTATTGAAACATAAACGTGGGTTTCTAATTGGGATATTCCATTATCGTAGCCGATTGCTTCCACACTTGTAAAAATTTTATTCGGGCTTACAGGAGAAACAGCAAGATGAAACCGTCCCCCTTCCCCAATGCCGTTAAATGAATGGTTCCATGTATCGCCTGCATCTAATGATTTAAGAATACCCAGTCCGTAAGCCGCTCCATAGAGTGTATTAAAATCAGCAGGATCAGGGACTATATCTTGTACAGCATATCCTTCACCATATACTTTTGTCCATGAAGTTCCACCGTCAATTGATTTAAATATTCCCTTATTTGTTCCGGCTATTACAATTTGGTCATCACCGGGATCAACTATTATAACATTAACAAACATAAAATCCTCATTTGCAGTAGACGAGAGCTGGTTCCAGTCATATCCTTTGTTTATGCTTTTAAAAATGCCGTTGCCTGCAACCATTCCAACACCACCATATCCTTCACCTGTTCCGGCATATATAATATTATGGTTAGAAGCTGCCATAGCTATGGCTGATGTAGAAAGATTCGGGAATTCAGGTGATAAATCCTGCCAGGTATCTCCACCATCGGAAGTTTTCCAGATTCCACCGCTGGCAGATCCGGCATACCATGTATTATGAGTGGCATCATCGGGGTCAACAAATATACTCCTGGTACGGCCGCCCACATTCCCCGGGCCTCTTTGTACCCACGGATATATTTCCGATGTGTTTTTAAACCGGGCATTTAACTGTTTTGCTTTCAACAGTTCGTCATACTTATAGTTAACCTTATAACCTGAAGATTGCCTGTTAATAGGAGTAGAAATAGCATGAAAATACTCCATATATTTTCCCGGTTTATCAAATCCTAACTCTTCTTCATGGCTGTCTTTTTTTGTTAATAGTAAAGTAATGGTAAAGAGGGCAATAAAAGCAATGGCCAGGAAGAATATATTTTTTATGTGCTTATATTTTTTCATCATATTACGTTTATACGATTAAGTTGTTTCCAAGTTATTTATTCCCTAATAAGCTTTGATAATCAATATCTTCAAAGCCTGTCTTTCTGAAGGCCAATACGAAGATAGTATCAGCTAATTCGGAATACTTATCGTATAAGCCAACATTTATCAATAAATAATCACCTATGTCTTCATCATAGTTGAGGATACCGTCAACCGAAACACGATAAATACCGTATTGTCCATAATTTATTACTTCCAGTTGCCGTCCTTTTGTTACATAAAAAACAGTATCGTTAAAATAGGTTTTAACCCGTATTCCCGAGTCGTAAATATTATCAATAATGAGGCTGTCAGGATTATTTGGGTCTAACGCCATGACCAGGTTATATTCATCCGATATTGCAGATGATGATAAATCCTGACCTTGAAAGTCATAAGCTATCCAGTTGCCTGTTAACCTGTTCGGGTACCCATTTTGGTATTCAATATCATATTCCTGATCTTCACAGGCAAAAACAAGGAACAGTGCAATAAATGTACAGATAAGACCTATTATTATATTTTTGAATATTTTCATATTTCAAACAAGTTTATTCGTTATTTTATCACTCTGTTTTCCTCCATGTTACAGGAATTTCCAGTCCTTCATAAGGCGGATCAAGAAACCTCACTGTCCACGAAACCGTTCTTTTTGTGTAGCTACCTTCAGAAACGTCGTATTTGCCGAAATATCCTTCGCCGGGAAGCAGGGCCAGCTTATTATCACCTAAATCTACAATTCTTCCAGGCATCGAAGAGCCGGGAAACCCCAATATTTCCTCGCATTT
>CAZWGG010000410.1:0-5391 GCA_964633305.1 uncultured Bacteroidales bacterium | reverse complement strand
CCAACAAACCTGTTCTCCACCATATCAAGCAACCCTATTCCATTCTCTCCTCCCAGTTTATTCAAATAATTAAACAGCTCAAGCGGCTTAACATATTCTATTTTTTCTTTCTTATTAGATACTTTAACAGGAAGACCATCTTTAAAATGAATTTCAATTTGTGTCTCCTTGTCAGGGGCATCCTGGGGCCTGACCATTTTTGTATATATTTCTTTGTCATGCTTAAACTTTGGATCTTCCAAAATACCTGCTTCATGACTAATATGCATCAGGTTATCGTCTTCACTATATGGTTTGGCCAAACTGGCTTTAACAGGGATATTTTTATCTTTTGCATAATTTAACATATCGGTTCTTCCTTTAAATTCATCAAGAAATTCCTGTATTTTCCACGGAGCTAATACCTTAATATCTGGATTTAAAGCGTAATACGCGAGTTCAAATCTTACCTGATCATTGCCTTTCCCGGTAGCTCCATGAGACACATATTGAGCATTTTCCTGTTTTGCAATTTCAATCTGATGTTTGGCAATTATTGGGCGGGCAAGTGCTGTTCCTAAGAGGTACCTGTTTTCATATATGGCATTTGCCTTTATGGCGGGAAAAATATAATCTGTTACAAACTCTTCCTTCAAATCTTTAATATACACTTTAGATGCACCAATCTTTTCAGCTTTCTTTTTCACATCATCAAAATCATCATCCTGTCCTACATCAGCTACATATGCAATAACTTCATAACCACGGTCAATAAGCCACTGTAAGATAACCGATGTGTCTAGTCCGCCACTATAAGCCAAAACCACTTTCTTGTTCTTCATTTTTTAGTTTTTTGTTAATAATTACATTAAAAAAGTTAATCGTTATAGAGATGTAGATAAAAAAAATCAATCTCGGCCAACCTGTTAAATTTTATTTTTTAATTCGGGAATAATTAATATTAATGCGTTAATTACATCTTTTACTGTTACATTATCATGAGGAATGATCAAAATAGTATCATCACCTGCAATTGTCCCGATTATTTCAAAAGATTCTGCTTTGTCGATTAAAGAAGCAATGCTGCTGGCATAGCCTGGAAGGGTTTTCATTACGCCTAACTTGTTTGCAAATTGTATTGAGACAAATCCCTGGGCTGCATAAGTTTCAGCTACTTCATTAGAAACCTGATGATAATCTGGCAATTCATAAATATATCCTTTATTTTTATCAGCTATTTTACTAACCTTTAAAAATTTCAAATCACGTGAAAGTGTTGCCTGGGTATATTTTAATCCTTTCTTTTTAAGCCAGGTAAGTAACTCCTCTTGGCTTGAAATTTTATGATTAGTAATCAATTCCTTAATTGTCAACAGTCTTTCGGTTCTTTTCCCCATGCTGTATATTTATTCAATTAATGTGCAAATTTATGCATTATTTCTTATATTTCAAACTAAAATTAAGTAAATAATTTGTACTTTTGCGGCGAATTTCAGAAAAATCCAATCTTCATATTATTATGGATAAAAATATAAAAAAAGTTGTTGTACTTGGCTCAGGCGCCCTTAAAATTGGAGAAGCCGGTGAATTTGACTATTCTGGGTCCCAGGCATTAAAAGCGCTGAGAGAAGAAGGAATTTTTACAGTTCTGATCAATCCAAATATTGCTACAGTTCAAACATCAGAAGGTATTGCAGACAAAATATATTTTCTCCCTGTTACTCCCTATTTTGTTGAGAAAATTATTATGAAGGAAAAACCCGATGGCATTTTACTTTCATTTGGAGGACAAACAGCTTTAAATTGTGGAATTTCCCTGCATAAGAATGGTGCACTGGAACGAAATAATGTGAAAGTTCTTGGTACACCCATTCAAGCCATAATGGATACAGAAGACAGGGATTTATTTGTGAAAAAGCTGGATGAGATTGATATAAAAACAATAAAAAGTACTGCTGTTACTTCAACGGAAGATGCTCTTGAAGCAGCAAAAAAACTAGGTTTCCCCGTAATAATTCGTGCTGCTTACACACTTGGCGGTCAAGGAAGCGGATTCTGCAGTAATGAAGAAGAACTGCGTATACGAGCTGAAAGTGCCTTTTCATATACAAACCAGATACTGGTTGAAAAATCACTTAAAGGATGGAAAGAAGTAGAATATGAAGTAGTACGTGACCAGTTTGATAATTGTATCACGGTATGTAATATGGAAAATTTTGATCCTTTAGGTATTCATACCGGCGAAAGTATTGTTGTAGCACCTTCTCAAACCCTTACAAATTCTGAATATCACACCCTCAGGCAACTGGCAATAAAAATAATCAGGCATATCGGAATAGTAGGTGAGTGTAATATACAATATACCCTCGATCCGCACTCTGAAGATTACCGCGTAATTGAGGTAAATGCCCGGTTATCAAGATCAAGTGCCCTGGCATCCAAAGCTACAGGATATCCTTTAGCGTTTGTTGCTGCTAAATTGGCGATTGGATACGGATTACATGAAATAAAAAATTCGATAACAAAAACCACTTCTGCCTTCTTCGAACCTGCTCTTGACTATATTGTATGTAAAATACCCCGTTGGGACCTGAATAAATTTGTTGGTGTTTCAAAACAAATTGGCAGTAGTATGAAAAGCGTGGGAGAAGTTATGGCTATTGGGAGAACTTTTGAGGAATCAATCCAAAAAGGTTTACGTATGATTGGACAGGGCATGCACGGCTTCATCGGAAATCGTGATCTTGAATTCGGCGATATTGAAACCGAACTGGTTGAACCTACCGATATGCGAATATTTGTCATTGCAGATGCATTTAACAAAGGATATACCATTGAACAAATTTATGATTTTACAAAAATTGATCGTTGGTTTTTATTTAAATTAAAAAACATTTTTGACCTGAAGAACGAGCTTGAAAAATATGATGTGCTTGAAAAAGTGCCTGTCGACCTCGTTAAAAAAGCGAAGATATTAGGGTTTTCTGATTTCCAAATTGCCAGGTTTGTAATAAAAAGTGTAAATGAAAACATTGAAGAAGGTTTATTATCTGTAAGAGAATTCAGAAAAAAGAACGGTATATTTCCTTATGTGAAACAAATTGATACCCTGGCTGCAGAATACCCTGCAAAAACTAACTACCTCTATCTGACATACGGTGCTTCCACCCATGATATTGATTTTAAAGACGATGGAAAATCGGTTATTGTCCTCGGCTCAGGAGCTTACCGAATTGGAAGCAGTGTTGAATTTGACTGGTGTTGTGTAAATGCACTTTACAGCATAAATAAAGCCGGCTTCAGGTCGGTGATGATTAACTATAACCCCGAAACTGTTAGTACGGATTATGACGTATGTGACAGGCTTTACTTCGATGAGTTATCTTTTGAACGGGTACTTGATATTATAGAGCTGGAAAAATCAAAAGGTGTCATTATTTCAACAGGTGGGCAGATACCGAATAATCTTGCCATGCGATTATACAATGCAGATGTTTATGTGTTGGGAACTTCGCCTGTATATATTGATAATGCGGAAAACAGGCATAAATTTTCAACTTTATGTGACCAGCTAAAAATTGACCAGCCCAGATGGAAAGAATTAACAAGCATAGAAGATATTCATGATTTCACCGATGATGTTGGATTTCCTGTTTTAATCCGCCCATCGTATGTTCTTTCCGGTGCAGCTATGAACGTGGTTTCCAATAAAGACGAAATGAAACATTTTTTGAGCCTGGCGGCCAAAGTATCGAAACAATATCCTGTAGTTGTTTCTGAATTTATTCAACAAGCTAAAGAAATAGAAATTGACGCGGTAGCAAAAGACGGGGAACTAATAGTTTATGCCATAAGCGAGCACGTAGAATTCGCCGGGGTCCATTCAGGTGATGCAACAATGGTATTTCCTGCTCAAAAAATTTATTTTGAAACCATGCGCCGTATTAAACGCATCTCAAAACAAATTGCAAAAGCATTGCATATTAATGGCCCTTTTAACATGCAGTTTCTTGCAAAAGACAATGATATAAAAGTTATTGAATGCAACCTGCGGGCTTCCCGGAGTTTCCCTTTTGTTTCAAAAGTACTTAAGATCAATTTTATTGATATTGCTACAAAAATTATGTTAGGACTGGAAGTAAGTAAACCTAACAAATCAATTTTTGACCTTGATTATATTGGTATTAAAGCCCCCCAGTTTTCTTTTTCAAGGTTGCAAAAGGCAGATCCCATACTTGGTGTTGATATGGCTTCAACAGGCGAAGTAGGATGCATTGGTGAAAACTTTTATGAAACCATCTTAACATCAATGCTATCTGTTGGCTATACAATCCCAAAAAAGAATATCCTATTGTCTACAGGGCCAATGCGATCAAAAGTTGAAATGGTAAATAGCTGCAAAATGTTGGTAGAAAAAGGGTATAATCTTTTTGCTACAAGGGGAACAGCCCAGTTTCTCGAATTAAATGGTATTGAATGTACCGTATTACATTGGCCTGATGAAGAGCAAAAACCAAATACACTCGATTACTTAAAAAACAAAATGATTGACCTGGTAATAAATATACCAAAAGACCTAACTTCAACAGAGTTAAGTAATGATTACACCATAAGGCGCAGTGCGGTCGATTTTAATATCCCTTTAATTACCAATGCAAGACTTGCCAGCGCATTTCTTACTGCAATTTGTACTATTAATATTGAGGATATTGCTATTAAAAGTTGGGATGAGTATAAATGATTTTCTCTCGGAAATGAAAATATTTGGGTAAATTTACATCAACTAAAAAATTAAACTCCATTTAAGAAGCTTTTTGTACAGGAATGGTTAAAAAGCTATGATCAGTTATTTTTGAAGCAAAGTCAAGACATTCTTTAATATCTTCTTCCTCAAGAACCGGATAAGCTTTCAAAATATTTTCAATAGTTTCTCCTGCTGCTATATATTCTAAAATTGTTTTACGGTAATTCTCATCCCACGAATTGTGGGTTTACCATTACATATATCCGGATTAAATGTGATTCTATCATAACTAAGTACAAATGTATAACTTCTTGGGCGATAGAAAAATATAAAATCCTCCGTGCTTGTCCGCGATTTCTTCTGCGAACATCTGCAAAAATTTTTATGATTAAAAAATTCCCTTCATACCATGACTTTTATAAATAAAGGTAATATTTTTACCATCATACTATCATATAAATCATTATGGCTTTTGAATGGCTTGATATTGCAAAACAAATTCAATCAATTGCCCAGGCAGGGCTCACATTCTCAGTAAATAAATATGATATTGAGCGGTACAAACAGTTAAGGCAAATAAGTTTACAGATAGTAAATGAGTTTACTGAAATAGAAATGAAAATGCTCACTGCTATTTTTGCAAGTGAGAAAGGATACCAAACTCCAAA
>CAZWGG010000409.1:0-5403 GCA_964633305.1 uncultured Bacteroidales bacterium | reverse complement strand
ATCTTGTTTTATTAGATGTTATGATGCCCGAATTAGATGGCTTTGAAGTTTGTAGGCATATCCGGGATAATAAAGACACAAAAAGAATTCCCATAATTCTCATAACAGCTCTTGATGACAGGGACTCAAGGATTAAAGGTCTTGATGCAGGGGCAAATGATTACATATCAAAACCCTTTGACAGAAGTGAAATATTAGCTAAAGTCAAAAATTTCGTTCAACTTGAAGAGGCAAATCAATTCGAAAAAGAACATGAGCCTGTAAAAGAAGAACCTGGCTTATCTGCCAACTTACCTTACTATATTAATCAAATACACACAAATTTATCTTCCCCTGATGAATTTATTAATAACAACTTAACAGAACATTTTAAAATCAATTATAACAAAGGTTCTATTACAAATACTATTTTTTGGTTAGCAAAAACAGGAAATAAGATCATTCTTCTATTCTCAGAAGCAAAAAGTACTGAGACATCTGACCTGTTGATCAATATTCTGTCAACTTCACTAATATATAAGATAATCCAAGCAAAAGAACCCCAGAAATCAGGTAAAATCATTGAAGAATTGAGTGAACAGCTTATTGAAGAAAAAAAATATTTCAAAAATGGCCAAGCAGGACTCCCAAGCCTTAACCTCTCGATAGTTATTATTGACAATGCAAAGAAAGAATTGCAATTCTCAGGACTTAATCAACTCATTCTGTTGGTTTCAAACGAATCTTTCAAAAAAATTGAACTAGATGAAGTAAGTAATTTTCCAAATGGTAAAACTCAGTATACAACGTATAGTTTTGATTTATTAAAATCTGCCTGTTTTTATTCGCTCAGCCACAACTTAGCTGAGTATTTCAAAACAAATGCATTGTTTTCCAAGGAAGAAACCACAATTAATGATTATTTCCAGGAATTGCAAAAACGTGATATGAAAGAACAAAAAGATATGCTAAAAAAAATGTTGGAAAAAGCCCAACAGGATGACAATAAATTGAATGATTTTGCGATTATTGGTGTAAGAATATAACATCTCATTTTTAACTTGGTACTCAAACATTCGTTAACATATAAAGTTGGAATTATTATTGTTTTATTTTTGATCTTAAATGGAAAGAATATACATGGACAAAAAACATTCTTAGTTGACAAGTATCCAGAAAAACAAATTCATTCTGATTCATTAAAGACCCGATCTAAAACAACCAAAAATCAATTAGATATCCAAGTATCTCCATTTTTTCCTATAGACGACACCTTAAATGCAAAATCTGATGGTTTCTATGATACACTGAAAAACAAGGCAGAAAAAAGAAAAATTACAAAAGAATTGTTTAACCTAATTGTCGTAAGCCAAGAAGAACCTAAAAAACCGTTAAGAACTATTAGTGAAAACAATTTTATTGAGTACAACAATAAAATAATAAGAAACATACAATTTCGGCAACTTAATGTATTCGGACAAACGGTTAATGATACAAACTCTGTGCCCTCCAGGTTTTATGAAAGAACAAGAAACAGGTTGCATTTTAATACATCAAAAAAAATTTTAACAAAAAATTTGCTTATTAAACCTGGTGATAAAATAGATGCTTTTACAATAGCCGATAACGAAAGAATTCTCCGTTCGTTATCCTTTATTAATGATGTTAGGTTTATTGTTAAGCAAACTAACCCTTTATCCGATTCGGTAGATATTGAAGTTGTTGTAAAAGATGTGTGGCCTATAGGATTTGGGATGGAGTTAACAAGCCTCAATTCCGGTACTATAGGAATTTGGAACAAGAATATTTTTGGCTTTGGTCGCGAATTACAAAACAACTTTTTTTGGGACACCCAAAAAAAGCCACTTTTGGGCTATGAAGGCATATATAAAATTAACAACCTTGCTGGTTCTTTTATCAATAGTGAATTCAGATACCTTAACAATCATGGAACAATATCTTATTATGCTGATTTTCAAAGAAAATTTTTTACTCCTGAAATTAAATATGCAGGTGGACTTCGTTTAGAAAATATAAAAACAATTTTGGATATTGAATTAAGCGATACATTACTTCAGGAAATACCTGTTAGCTATAATAAAGTTGATTTTTGGCTTGGCAGGGCCATTCCTTTAAAAAACAAAATTGTTAAAAAAAGGACAAATTTGATGCTTGCAGGTAGAATCTTTCTTAATAATTACGATGATCGTCCAGCAGTGACCTCCGAATCATTTTATGTCTATCACAACCGGATTCAACTACTTGGCAGTATTGGTTTATCGAGTCAAGGGTATTTTAAGAGTTCTTTGATATATAGTTTCGGTCAGACTGAGGATGTCCCCTACGGTTTTCTTTTTCAACTAACTGGTGGATATGAATTCAATGAATACAGGGACAGACCTTATGCAGGAGCTTCTTTTTCTTTTGGAACTTATCTTTGGAGACAAGGGGGGTATCTTTATAATCGGATCGAAGCCGGTGGGTTTATTACAGACAAATCGATAGAACAAGCCGTATTTGCTGTCAATTCAAAATATTTTACACGATTATATCGTAATAATACTTTTAAATCTCGCTATTTCGTAAACTTATCATATAAAGCTGGCATTAATCGTTATACCGATGAATTTATAAGTATTGAAGATAAAAAGGGAATAGTAGGTTTAAAAAGTGATTCGTTAAAAGGAACCAAGAAACTAACACTAAACCTTGAAGCCGTATCTTTTACTCCCTACTATTTCCTGGGATTTAGATTTGCACTTTTCGGATTTGCCGATTTGGGTTTCATAGGACCAAGTAATAACCTTATTGTTCAAAATAAGTTTTATTCAGGGTTAGGTGTGGGTGTACGCTTAAGAAATGAAAAGCTTGTATTCAATACACTACAAATAAAACTGGCAACTTATCCTTTTACTCCAAGTGATGCAGAATGGCAGTATTTTCAAATTACCGGGGAGAAAAAAATAAATCTTAATAATTTCTTTATTGGTTCACCAAAAGTTATTGAGTTTTAGAAATCAGAAATTAGAAAGTGAAATTTTTTTAGCCAAAATAGTTTATTTTCTGAGTCCTAATTCTTTTTATAAAAAAAAGATTATCCGAATATTTTTGCTTTTCTCAAAACAGTTTTGTCCTAAATTTGTTATAGTATTTATTATATTTAGTATTAATCTTAAAATTTAATTTAATCATGTCTGTTTTAGTTGGAAAAAAAGCACCCGATTTTAAAGCAACTGCTGTTATTGATGGTGGTAAAATAGTTGAAGATTTCTCGCTTAACCAGTTTCTTGGTAAAAAGTATGTAGTCTTCTTTTTTTATCCTGCAGATTTTACTTTTGTGTGTCCTACAGAAATAATAGCTTTTCAAGATAAAATAAGCGAATTTGAAAAAAGAAACGTGGCAGTTGTTGGCTGTTCTACGGATTCTGAATTTTCACACTGGAAATGGCTACAAACTGAAAAAAACGATGGAGGCATTAAAGGAGTAAAATTCTCATTAGTTGCCGATACATCAAAAACTATAGCCGAAAATTATGATGTTTTGGCTGGCGAATATGATTACACAGATGATGGTGAATCAAAATTCAATGGTACACCAATGGCCTACCGGGGTTTGTTTCTTATTGACAAAGAAGGCATTGTCAGACACCAGGTAGTAAATGATATGCCCCTGGGCAGAAGTGTTGAGGAAACATTAAGAATAGTTGATGCACTACAGTTTTTTGAAGAAAATGGTGAAGTTTGCCCTGCCGACTGGCATAAAGGACAAAAAGCCATGAAGCCTACCCAGGAAGGAGTAGCCAGTTATTTAGGGGCAAATTAGAATATAAAGTAATTATAGTAGTTTAAAAAGCATTCCATAAGGGATGCTTTTTTTATTTTTGTGCCATGAGGCAAAAAATCTCCATTCATATTGAAAACCCGAAAAGTTTCAAGAATAAACTACTTTGGTGGTGTACTAATAAACCTATATACAGTTTTTTCAACAGCAATGATTTTAACTCTTATCAAAACTCACCTTTTTTCTATCCTACATACGATTGTATAGCCGCAACAGGATCAATCAGCCTACTTGCATGTGACGTGGGAAATGCTTTTACTCTCTTAAAAAAATATCATGTGAAAACCAGCGATTGGTTGTTTGGTATTTTAAGTTATGACTTGAAAAATGAAATTGAAAAGTTAACTTCAAAAAACTGCGATGGTATAAAATTTAATGATATACAATTTTTTCAACCTGAAATTGTATTTTTATTAAATAAAAACATACTTGAAATCTGTTATCATGAAGATCATTTTACCAAGGAAGAAATATATGTAATGTATAATAACATAAATCATGTAAAAAGAACAAATAAGGTTAATTATCCTAAAATTCATATCAACCAAAGAATATCGAAAGAAAAGTATATTGAAAAGGTACAAAGTATAAAACAGCATATCTACCGTGGCGATATCTTTGAAACCAATTTTTGTCAGGAATTTTATGCTACTAATGTTCAGATTGATCCTCTGCAAATTTACCTGAACCTCCCTCCTACTCCATTTTCTTGCTTATCCAGGTTTAATGATAAATACCTGATCTGTTCAAGTCCTGAAAGATATTTGAAAAAAGTGGAGACTAAAATTATTTCTCAACCAATGAAAGGAACGATTGGTAGAAATATTTCACTAGAATGTGACCTTCAACTTAAACAAAAACTAAAAACCGACCCAAAAGAAATTTCAGAAAATATTATGATTGTTGACCTTGTACGGAATGATTTGTCAAAAACTGCTATCAAAAACAGTGTAAAAGTTGAAGAATTATGTGGGATATATTCATATCAAACTGTTCACCAGATGGTTTCAACAGTAACTTCGGAACTCGACATTAATTTTGATGGTATTGATGTTATAAAGAATTCATTTCCAATGGGATCAATGACAGGGGCCCCAAAGGTTAGGGCCATGGAAATAATTGAAGAGTTTGAAGAAACAAAACGAGGGGTTTACTCGGGGGCAGCAGGGTATATCACGCCATCTATGGATTTCGATTTTAATGTCATCATAAGAAGTATTTTGTATAACGAAACAAATCATTATCTTTCGTTTATTACAGGGAGTGCTATAACTGCAAAATCAGATCCATTGTATGAATATAATGAATGTTTATTAAAAGCCTTGGCTTTAAAAAGTGCACTTGGTATTAAAGAATAACACACAATGAAAGAACGGTTTATTGAGTACATAAATAAAAATAAGCTTTGTTCTGTTAATGACAAAATATTATTGGCTGTTAGCGGGGGTATTGATTCAATGACGATGGTAAACCTCTTTATGCAATCAGGATTCAAAATTGGTATCGCACACTGTAATTTTAAACTCAGAGGTATTGAATCGGATGAAGATGAAAAATTTGTAAGAAATTATGCCAGAAAGAAT
>CAZWGG010000408.1:0-5406 GCA_964633305.1 uncultured Bacteroidales bacterium | reverse complement strand
CCCGAATGGCTTAAGAAGAAGTTATTTTCTATTGGATTGAACCCTATAAACAATGTGGTTGACATTACCAATTTTGTTTTACACGAGCTTGGAAAACCTTTGCATGCTTTTGACACAGATAAACTTGCCGGAAGAAAAATTATAGTAAAGAATTTACCTGAAGGGACCAAATTTATAACCCTTGATGAACAAGAGCATGAATTATCATCAGGGGATTTAATGATTTGTGATGCTGAAAAACCCGTTTGTATTGGAGGTATTTTGGGTGGATTGGAGTCAGGAATTACCAATATCACAAAAAATATTTTTCTTGAGAGCGCGTATTTTAATCCGGTCTCCATTCGCAGATCGGCAAAAAGACATGGAATAAGTACCGATTCATCTTTCAGGTTTGAGAGGGGAGTAGATCCTAATATGACCATATTTGCTTTAAAAAGAGCAGCAATACTTATAAAAGAACTGGCAGGAGGGGAAATTGCTTCTGAAATTGTTGATGTTTATCCTGAACCGGTTCAACCCTTCAAAGTAAATGTATCTTATAAAAATATTGACCGTTTGATTGGAAAGAGTATTGACCATCAACAGATAAAAAATATTCTTAAATCTCTTGAAATTGAAATAATTAAAGAAAATGATGATAACTTTATTGTACAAGTACCACCATACAGGGTAGATGTAACACGTGAAGCCGATATAATAGAAGAAGTATTAAGAATTTACGGATACAATAACGTTGAGGTATCGGAGGAATTACATGCTTCCATCTCATACTCTAAAAAACCAGATGAGGAGAATCTTTCAAACATAGTCTCTGATTATCTTTCTGCAAACGGGTTTAATGAAATAATGTGTAATTCCCTTACCAAATCTGCATATTACGAAAATCTTAAAACTTACAATAAAGAACAATTGGTTACTATATGTAACCCGTTAAGCACTGATTTGAATGTAATGCGACAGACTCTCTTATTTGGTGGCCTTGAAACAATAATTTATAATAAAAACAGGAAAAATCCCGACTTGTTGTTGTACGAATTTGGGAATTGTTATTATTACAATAAAAATGCATCTGGGGATGACCTCTTGGATAAATACACAGAAGTTCAAAATTTGGCATTATTCGTTACCGGCAGGAAAACCGAACCGAATTGGATAGCAAAAGAAGAACGTGCTTCGTTTTTTTACCTGAAAGCATTTGTTGAGAATATCCTGGAAAGACTTGGATATAATATCAATAAGATTCAAATAGATAGCCCGGAAGATAAGAAGGATATTTTTAGAGAAGGATTGAGGTATACATATGAGAATGAATTATTCGTTGAATTTGGGGCAGTCAATAAACCGCTTAAAGCCATATTTGATATTGAAGCAGATGTTTATTATGCAAACTTATATTGGGATACGGTGGTTAACAAACTTAAAAAACATAAAATACAATTTAGTGAATTACCAAAATATCCGGAAGTAAAACGTGATTTATCAATGATATTAGACAAATCGGTTTCCTTTACACAAATAAAAAACCTGGCTTTCAAAACAGAAAAACTTTTGCTTAAGAAAATTAACCTGTTTGATGTATATGAAGGAGAACAAATTGAAAAAGGTAAAAAATCTTATGCAGTAAGTTTTACACTGCAGGATGAAACCAAAACACTTGTCGATAGAGATATAGACAAAGTAGTGGATAACCTGATGATAACTTTTGAAAAAGAATTAAAGGCCCAAATTCGAAAACAAAAATGAAATTCTATGTGCAACATAAAATTACTTAAAGGCGATATTACAAAACTTAAAGTAGATGCCATAGTAAACGCCGCTAATACTAGTTTACTCGGAGGAGGTGGTGTTGATGGTGCAATCCACCGGGTTTCCGGACCCGGATTACTTGCGGAATGTAAGACTCTTGGTGGTTGTATGACCGGCGAAGCTAAAATAACCAGTGGGTATAACCTTCTTGCAAAATTTGTTATTCATACGGTGGGGCCTGTATGGTATGGGGGGGAAAACAATGAAGAGAAATTGTTAGCCAACTGTTACAAAAACAGCCTAAAAATTGCTAAAAATATAAAACTAAAAACCATAGCCTTCCCAAATATCAGTACAGGAGTATATCGTTTTCCAAAAGAGCTGGCAGCAAAAATTGCCGTTAAAGAAGTAAAACAATTTCTTAATACTGCATCAGGGATAGATGAGGTAATTTTTGTATGCTTTGATGATGAAAATTATTCAATTTATAAGCAACTGCTGCTTTAGAAAAATAATTATTTTTTATAGCGATCAAAAAAAAAAATACGAAAATTAATTTCGATTATAAAAAAGCATTAGGTGTTTTATTATTCTTGCTACCTGTATTTAGTAATGTAAAAATTTCAGGGCTTTCACCTTATGCACAAATTTCTGTGCTTACACTTGACCCCGGAAGTGAACTTTATGCAGTATTTGGTCATACCGCGATACGAGTTTTAGATCATGCCGAAAGTATAGACATAGTTTTTAATTTCGGCACTTTTGATTTTGATACAAAATTTTTTTACCTGAAATTTTTAAAAGGAAATCTTCAATATTACATAACAAAATACAATTTTTCTTCATTGCAATACGAATTGTTAATGGAACAACGTTCACTTTATGAACAAAAATTGAATATCCCATACCAGGCTAAACTAAAACTATACCATTTTCTCGATTCATTAACCTCGATTAACTACAGTTATCCTTATGAATTTTTTCTTGATAATTGTGCCACCCGTGTTAGAGATGTTATTGAAATGTGTTATTCTGACACAATTATGTATAACTACACAAACTTTGGAAAAAGCAAGAACTACAGGGAGTTAATTGAACCCTATCTGTATAATCAACCTTTTTTATTATCCGGTATGAATTTAATCCTGGGTCCGGCTGCGGATAAAATTCCCTCGCAACACGACTATATGTTCCTTCCTTATTATTTGATGCATGCTTTCATAAATGCACGGATAATTCGAATAAATGAAATAGAAGACACAATATCAGGCGAACCAGTTTTATTATTTGAAGCTTTCAAAGAACATACCAGGGAAAAAAAATCCGGTTTGGTGGTGACCTGTACTTTTTTGATGCTGGTTATAGGACTTACCATATATGAAACCATGACACAATATTACACAAAATGGGTAGACGTAGTGATGTTTATACTTACAGGATTACTTGGGCTACTAATCTTATTTTTATGGTTTTGGAGCAGCCATATAGAGTTACAACGTAATTTAAATATTCTTTGGGCAAATCCTCTGAACTTATTACTTGTTATATTATTATTCTTGAAATACAACAGGCACCTTTTACCTCAATTATTAACATGGACACTTATTTTCTTAAAACTATGCTTTTTTGCAGGTGTCATGCTAAATTATCAACATGTTCCAATAGCAGTATTTCCTTTAGTTATTGCTTTAATTATTCGCGAACTGGCAATCGTTTTACAGTCAAAAAGTTATTTTTTTAAGTAAAATCTCCGGTTTTATTATAAAAAAAATTAAAAGTTTACTAAATTATACCCTATTAAAGCTGAATATTGGGGAAATTAATTGCATAAAAAAATATAAAATAGCGATGAAAACAAAAATTTTATTTGTTGTACTTATTCTTGTATTTTTAGCTTTTTGTAATCTCTTTTGCCAGAAGGATGAGAATTTGGTTAACATAATTAAAAAACATGACGATGCAGTATATGCCCTTTCATTTACAAGTGATGGAAAGTACCTGGCATCGGGTGGGGAAGATAAGGCTATTTATGTTTGGGATTTTCAATCGGGAGAGTTAGTGTATTCAATTGTAAATAACTACTTTCCGGTAAGGGCCCTTCAATTTTTAAACGATGACGAGATTCTTGCCACATCAGGTCCTGATGTTAAGTTAATTGATATGGCAGGTAATATAATAAAAGCTTACGGCGGATATACAACCCATATCTGGTCATTTGATTATAATCCGAAAATTCGCAAGCTAATTGCAGGGTCATACTCAAAAAATATAAATATATGGGACTTCAACTCGGGTGAAATAGTTGTAACTCTTACAGGGCATGAAAAAAGTACATTGCCGGTATGTTTTTCGCCTGACGGTAAGTATGCAGTAACTGGATCTCTCGACCGTTCCGTAAGATTATGGAATGTTTCTTCAGGTGAAGAACTAAAAAAACTCGACCGGCATTCGGGAAATGTTCTTGTCGTAAGATTTCATCCATCAGGTAAATACTTTGCCAGTGCTTCACTCGATAAAACAATCAGACTTTGGGATGTTGAAACAGGTAAAGTTCTTAAAACATACTCCGGACATGATAAAGGAATATTAGATATTGAATTCAGCCCCGATGGCTATTTCCTTGCAAGTGCTTCTGCAGATTTTACGATAGTCCTTTGGGAGGTTTTTACCGGTAAAAAGCTTTATTCGTTTGTCGATCACGAAGGTTCTGTTAATGTTTTACGTTTTAGTCCTGATGGAAATTATCTTGTTAGCGGTTCAACCGACAAAACCATAATGATATGGAAACTGAATAAAAAGATTTTTGCCTATTATTATTTTCAGGATGAGATTGATGATGTTATTTCCCAATCGGACTTGTTTAGTCCCAAAAGAAAAGGGGAAAGCAAACAGGAATATGAAGAAAGACAACAAAAAGCAGAAGTAGAATTATCAAATCTATATGACCAATACTACCAAGAGTATTTTAAACTTCAAAAAAAACAGAATTTTGGAGAGTGAATAAAACGGGAATAAAAAGTGATATCATTAATAAATCTTAACCTGTTTGAACTCGTGTTTCGATTTTAAATGAGAAGGTACACTGTTAAGGATTACAGATTGCAATGCCTCAATGTGTCGTTTTTTTACATAATTTCTATGCAAAACAAAACTTACCTCTCTAACAGGTGGAGGAGATTTAAACCTACCCAGTTTGTTTTTTTCAGCGTTCGATAGGTTTAATGTTGCCAACTCCGGTAAAATAGTTATTCCCTGGAATTTTTTTACCATTTGTTTTAACATCTCCAGGCTGCCTGTTAAAAAATTTAATTTAGCATTTACCTTTTTTCTTAATTCACATAGGTTCATTATTTGTGAACGCAAACAATGTCCTTCTTCAAGTAACCAAAGTTCATCAGGATTAATGTCTTCGGGTAGAATAAACGATTTACTTAAATCATTTGATGAATAAACAAAAAACTCTTCGTAAAACAAAGGTTTTTCGATAATGAGAGTATTATTGAGCGGAGTAACAAGAATAGCTATATCAATTGTGCCTTTTATTAATTTATCAACCAATATTTCGGTTGTATGTTCTGAAATGGTTAAGTTAATCAAGGGATATAATATTATGAATGTGCCTAGGAAAAAAGGAACTAAATACGGAGCTAATGTAGGTAT
>CAZWGG010000407.1:0-5460 GCA_964633305.1 uncultured Bacteroidales bacterium | reverse complement strand
TATACTGCGGGTTCATATCTCTTAACTGTTTTAATGGGATATGTAATACTTCGGAGACCTGTTTAAGATGAAGTTGTTCGGTTACCATAATCGTATCGCTTAAAAGAGGTAAATCAATTTCTATAGGTCTGAAGTTATGATCGGAATAATAATTCATTATATAAGTGGCAGCAATAAATGCCGGAACATATCCACGTGTTTCCCTGGGTAGATAAAAATAGATATCCCAGTAATTGGTTTTTCCTCCAGAACGGCGTATAGCTCTGTTCACATTGCCGGGGCCGCAATTGTATGCTGCTATTGCCAACAGCCAGTCGTTATACCTTGAATAAAGGTCTTTTAAGAACCTGGCAGCTGAGTGGGTTGCTTTAATGGGATCCATTCTTTCGTCTATTAGTGAATTTATTTGTAGGCCATATATTTTTCCTGTACCATACATAAATTGCCAAACACCAACTGCACGCGCCCGTGAATAAGCCCGGGGATTCAATGCAGATTCAATTATCGCCATATATTTAAGCTCGTTTGGTATATCATAGTAATCAAAAATGTTATCAAAAATCGGGAAATAATAAGCTGATAAACCAAGCATTTTTTCTACCAGTTCACTTCTTTTTTTTGTATACATTTCAATATAACGCCTTACTATTGTGTTATATGATAATGGTATAATACTAGGTATTTGGGAAATACGGCTAATTAACACTGAATCGGAAAATTCAGTGATTATGGATACTTCTTCTGTTATTGCTTCAATGGTATCAATTGCCTGATCGACATACCATAAGTTAGCCATGCTATCTAAATTAGCATCAAAATTTGATTCTATTCCAAGAGAATCATCAAGAAGGATATTGGTAGAATCCGATTCTTGAGCATTTAATAACGATATATAAAACGTTATCGTTCCTATAAAAGTAAAAACAACAAATTTGTATACCATACTCATTTTTTCAAAAATTAAGATTAAAATTTCAAATTCAGGGATAGTCCAATTGCATTAGCAAATAAATCAGTTTTTATACATGCCGGGGTTAATTTAAGGCTCAGATCATCTGAAACGTCATAATTAAATAAATAGGCATCAACCAGTGCATCAAGGATATTTATTAAATATGTCCCTCCTAATGCAATTACACTCCAATCACGATTTGTTCTGTAAAAATCCCGGGCAACTTCCAAGCGGTCTTGTGGGATTCGTTGCCCATAAATTTCGTATTCTCCTAGTTCTACTTCAGATTTTATATAGTCTAAAACTTTTTGATATCGAATTTGGTTAAAGTTTATATAAAATAAAGCCATACCTGCACCACCATAAATAAGAGGTACTTTCCATATTTTTTTATTATAAATTTGCCCTAAACCCGGGAAAATGGCAGAATACAGAATAGCTTTCCTTGGTGAGTGTATTTTGCTTTCAATTGTATCATTTTCCGCATTATTTTCCTGACCATTAACATTCATTGAAAACAATAATACAAATAGTAATACACAAAATAAATATCTGAATTGAAGGTCTGGCAATTGAATAAATTTTAAATTTTCAATCAGGTTTTTAAACTGTCAAAAATACCAATTATTCTTTCCAGTTCATCATCTGATTTGAATGGAATAACGATTTTTCCATTTCCTTTATTGTTTCGCTTAAAATCAACTTCTGTATTGAAAAACTCAGAAAGATGTTGTTTTAGTTCTTCATATTCCCCTGGTAAAGCAGGCTTGTTATGAGTTTTATCATCTATTATTTCTGCTGTATCTTGTTTTTTTCCAGTTATTTTTTTAACCAGTTCTTCTACCTTACGTACTGATAAATCTTCTTCTGTAGTTTTATAATAAAGTTCCAACTGGTTTTTAGGGTCTTCTATGTTAATTAAGGCACGGGCATGTCCCATAGAAAGTTTATCTTCTCTAATACCTAATTGTATTTCAGCAGGAAGTTTCAGTAGTCGGAGATAATTACTAACAGTAGCCCTTTTTTTACCAATCCGTTGGCTAAGAGTTTCTTGTGTAAGATTACATTCTTCAATAAGCCTTTGGTAGCTTATAGCTACTTCAATAGCATTTAGATCTTCACGTTGAATATTTTCAACTAAAGCCATTTCAAGAAGGTCGGTATCATTTGCACCTCGAATATATGCCGGTATTTTGGCTAATCCGGCAATTTTAGCGGCCCTTAACCTTCGTTCTCCTGTTATTAACTGATATTTCCCATTTCCTTTATCGTGTACAGTAATCGGTTGAATGATCCCTATTTCTTTTATTGAGGAAGCCATCTCCTCTAAAGATTCTGCATCGAACCTTGTTCTTGGTTGAAATGGGTTTGCTTCAATCTTATCAACTGATATTTCTCTACCTACATTTACTTTATCATGAACAAGGTCATTTTCCTCGACAGTTTCAATTAATGCTCCTAATCCTCTTCCTAATGCATTTTTTCTGGCCATGATTATTTATTCAATTATTTTTTCTTTGTTACTGATTAGTGTTGCATCATTTTTTTGCAACATTTCACGGGCAAGGTTCAGGTAATTAACCGATCCTTTCGACTCAGCATCGTACATAACAACCGGTTTCCCAAAGCTCGGAGATTCACTAAGTTTAATATTTCTTTGAACAATCGTATCAAATACCATTTGCTGAAAGTGTTTTTTAACCTCTTCTACTACCTGGTTTGATAATCGTAAGCGAGAATCATACATTGTAAGAACAAATCCCTCTATTTCCAAATCTGGATTCAGTCTGCCCTGAATAATTTTTATAGTATTTAATAATTTTCCAAGTCCTTCAAGGGCAAAGTATTCACATTGAACAGGTATCATAACAGAATTGGCTGCAGTTAATGCATTCACTGTAATAAGTCCAAGTGAAGGAGAGCAATCGATAAGTATATAATCATAGCCATCATTTATTCTTTCTAAAACACCTTTCAACATTTTCTCCCTGTTAGGCATATTGAGCATTTCTATTTCAGCCCCAACAAGGTCAATATGGGAAGGAATAAGATCGAGCCCTTCAATTTCCGAATTTAAGATAATATCATTGGGGTCTGTATCATCTATAAGGCATTCATAAATACTCGTCTTAACATTTTTAACCTCAAAACCGAGGCCTGACGTAGCATTTGCCTGTGGATCAGCGTCAATTAGTAAAACTTTTTTCTCTAATACAGCTAAACTTGCTGCAAGATTTATGGCTGTGGTGGTTTTTCCAACCCCTCCTTTTTGATTTGCTATTGCTACAATTTTTCCCATAAAAAAGTACTTTATGCCTGGTAAGATTTTTAACAGTTTTTATAAAAAAGAATATCCAAAAATACTATTTATAAAATCAACAGGATTTTTATTGTAATTTGCTTTTGTAAACAATTTAATTTCTTTTTTGAACAGTTTATTAACAATTTTTAGTTAATCGTTTGATTCTGATTGTGTTAAGTTGTTAATTGTTTTCTTTTCGATGATTTGAAAAGGTAAGTTATATTTTATTAGAAAGGATAGTATAAAAGCTACTAATTTTTATTAGAAAAATTTGAGAACACAGAAGTTCAATCCTGGTTTTCTATAAAGATAAATTGTAGTTCACTCAATTCTTCAAGGTTTTTTCCTGCTTCAAGCATTGAATCATCTTCTTCATCATAAAACCAGGAAATTTTGACTGATTTTCCAGAATCAACAATTTCTTTAAAAACGGATAAAATAATAAGAAAATATTTTAAAGATGATGTATTGAAATAATCGAATTGAAAATTAATTTCACAAGATTCGGGCGAATTTTCTGCATATTCTTTAAGCCAACTAATAATAGGTTCATAAAATTCGTTTGCATTTTCAGGCCTTGATACTCCCGAAATAGTAAACGGATGAATATCAGGGCTGAATGATATTTTTGGGGTAAATTCAGTAGCTTCTATCTCAATTGCTTTCATAATTTATTTTTTTCATAAGAAATTATTATTTATTAAAATTTCCGAATATATACCAAAGAAAAATTTTTTATAAAAAAAATAACCAATTTTTCAATACATACTGATACAAAATTCAGCACCAGAGGCATTGGCCGCTGGTGAAAGCTTTAGCTCCTTGCTAAAACCATAGCTTTGCGAAAGCAAAACATCACTGAAATAACTTCACGTTTTTTTTAGAATTTACAAACATGAATTCTTTCAGTATAAATAATGGTTACTTCATAAAAATACAAAAAAAATAGATTATTTAGTGATTTTTATATTTTATATTTTTGGAATACTTACTTGTTGTCTTAAAAATAATTTTCAATCTCAATTTCATAAAGTAATGGCCATAGTTTACCTGTAATATACAGGTGTTTGGTTTCCGGGTTATAGGCAATTCCATTAAGCACTTTATTCATATCCCCTTCAAATCTTTTTGGCATTAACTCTTTTAGTTCAATCTTACCTGTTACTTTTCCTGTTACTGGATCAATTATAACTATATATGTATCCCCATATACATTAGCAAAGATTTTACCTTCAATATACTCCAATTCATTTAGCCGGCTTATCCTACTTTTGTTGTTGAGAACATCAATTTGTCCTATTTGAGAAAAATATTCCGGTTCAAGTATATAGATACTTGAACTGCCATCTGTCATATATAAAAGTTCATTATCATTTGTTAATCCCCAGCCTTCAGATATTGGATAATCAAAACCTCTTATAACAGTAAGAGATTCCTTGTCATAAATAAAGCCAATTTGTGATTTATAGGTAATTTGATAAATTTTATTATCAAAAATTGTGATACCTTCACCAAATAATTCTTTATTCAGATTAACCATTTTTTGGGATTTACCATTAGTTATCTGTACTTTTCTAAGTGATGAATGCCCTCGTTGGCCTGTACTCTCAAACAAGAATCCATTATCATATACTAATCCTTGTGTGTATGCATTTTCATCGTGCGGAAAGCTATTGATTACATGGTATTTATAGTTTTTTGGTATTATATCTGATAGTAAAGTAAATGATACAGAATGACTTTCTTTCAGGCTATCATTAAAAAAAAATACGGTTTTAAAAATATTTTGGCCAACTTTCGCATTTTTGCTGGACCAGAACGATGTTTTATAATTTTCTTTAAAAGTGGAAACTAATGCAGTCCCTGCATAAAGTTTAATGGAATCGATGGTAATATCTTTATTTTTAATAGTAATATCAACTTTTATAGAGTCCCCACATGTATAAACCTCTCCATTTCGTGGAGAAGCAATTTCAGCAATATTAGATTTCTTTATATGTTTATTCTTAACTGTTGTATTCTGAGAATTCTTTTTTTGTGAGCAGCATAATGTTTGTAAAAGGAGAATTATTAAAATAACGGGAAAACAAAAAAATGGTTTTTTAAACTTAAAGTTCATAATTTTATAATGCATTTTTTTTATCTAAAGAATTTTTTTAGCTTGCTTCCAACGTTAGTTGATCTCTTTGATAAATTACTAAATTCT
>CAZWGG010000406.1:5039-5472 GCA_964633305.1 uncultured Bacteroidales bacterium | reverse complement strand
CGTTTTCTTATCAAAGACTTTAAAAAATAGGAGTTTTCTGGCAGGCACTACATAATTATCAATTCGTCCCCAAACAAATAATTACATGTAGTACACAACAAAAACTTACTATATATTGGTATGAGTATAGCACGTTTAACAAATTGACGAGATAGTTGAACAAAATTTCTGATTTGAGTGTTAACTTATTAAAATTTTATACAATGAGACTTTTAGAAAAAATACTAGTCCCAATCAATTTAAATGGAATTAACCCTCAATTGGAAATCTCGTTACAATTGGCAAAAAAATTCAATTCACAGGTAATATTGATTAATGTTTTACCAGAGGTAGCAAAAATAGAATCTATTAACCCCCTAATAAGAAAACATGTAAATATTGCCTTTAATGAGGTTTTAAAAGTCTATACTTTAAAGGATTTCCCTGCTGAATA
>CAZWGG010000406.1:0-5029 GCA_964633305.1 uncultured Bacteroidales bacterium | reverse complement strand
TGCCTTTAATGAGGTTTTAAATAATTTTCAAATTTCTGACATACAGATAGACAAAAGGATCGCTTATGGTAACCTGTTCGATCAGATTATTTCTACTTCTGAAAAAGAGAATGTAAACCTAATTCTAATTTCAAACGACATAGAACATAATGATGATAAATACAATATTGATGTTGTGGCCGAAAAATTAATCCGTAAATCACAAAAACCCGTATGGGTAGTAAAAGAAGGGGGTAAAGCTCTCCCGGAAAAAATACTTTGCTCTGTTGATTATTCAGATGCATCAATAA
Source organism: uncultured Bacteroidales bacterium (assembly GCA_964633305.1). Classification (GTDB taxonomy): domain Bacteria; phylum Bacteroidota; class Bacteroidia; order Bacteroidales; family UBA10428; genus CAZWGG01. Next base: position 4,739 of record CAZWGG010000406.1, on the reverse strand, counting down.
GGGCACTAAATAATGCGATTAAAATAGCCAGAACTTTTCGAACTAAATTATTCGTAATCAATGTTTTCGAACCGATGGAAAATAGCTATTCACTTAGATATGAATTCGATTATCAGCAAGAGAATAAGAAAAATGAAAGCGAAAACGCAAAAAGGTTTAACGAGTTTTTGAATAAATTTAATTTTACTGATATTGATTATCAAACTCATATTTTTAGTGGAAAACCCGATAAAGAAATAGTAAGGTTTGCCGATCAAAACCAAGTTGACCTGCTGTTTATGGGGGCCACCGGCAAAACATTTTTGCAACGTATTTTATTGGGTAGTGTTACGGAAAAAGTAATACGGAAACTTCCTTGTCCTATGGTAATTACAAAATCTGAAAATATTCTTAACCTAAAAATAGATGCTGATATTTCTGAAATTGAAAAACATCTTGCAAATGCTCAGAAACTTGAAGAAACAGGGTACTACAAAGAAGCGATAGAGCAATTAAAGATATGTCTTCAGATAAATGATTTACATCTTCCTGCTTTAAGTGCTTTAGCAAAGCTTTATGAAAAAATTGGTGAAAATGAATTAGCTGAAATATATAATAAAAAAATTGATGAAATTTTAAAACGTTTATGGAATAAAAAAATCGAACTAGAAATTCGTAAATCATTAAAACTTTAAATAAGTAATCATATGAAAAAAGTGTATATATTATCCTTTCTATTATTATTTGGATTGGTTTTGTCACAATCAATGCCTTTATTTATAGATAATTATAGCAGTTTAAGCCATTTCATCAAAATTGGTACGATGATATGTCTTGCCTTTATAATGATTCATGTAGGCTATGAATTTGAAATAAGAAAGGATAGAATACGGGAATACGGTTACGATTATTTAATTGCTTTTTCAGCAGCAACCCTGCCTTGGATATTTGTTACATTTTATTTTGTTTATATTTTAACGCCTGAGCCTGCGAGAACGGGGCAAACTTGGATTGAATCTTTGCTTGCTGCAAGATTTGCTGCTCCAACATCTGCCGGGGTGCTTTTCTCAATGTTGGCTGCAGCTGGTTTAGCCTCAACATGGATGTTTAAAAAAACACGCATCCTGGCCATTTTTGATGACCTTGATACTGTTATACTAATGATCCCACTCCAAATGCTGGTAATAGGGTTTAAAGTTCAGTTAATTATTGTCCTTATTGTTATGTTTGTTCTAATTTGGCTTTCATGGAAATATTTGGATGCAATACGCGTTTCCATACGATGGAAGTATGTCTTATTTTATGCAATCCTGATTGCAGGAGGTGCTGAGATCATTTATCTAACAAGTAAAACAATTGATGAAACAGTGGGAGTTCACATTGAGGTTTTATTACCTGCTTTTGTCTTAGGCACCATGATTTCAAAAAATCATAACCGTATTAAAAAGAGCAGAAATAGAGAAGAAGAAGATATTCTTGAACTTGAAAGTGAAAAAAGAGTATCGTTTATTGTTTCTTCTGTTTTCATGATACTTGTCGGACTATCAATGCCTTTATTGGAAGGTATTTCGAATAGTGATTTGAAAACCCAACATGTCGATAAAGAAATTATAGATGTATATATTAGTAAAAAAGAGATTTCATCCTTAAATTTAAGTCCAAAACAATCAATAGATTGGGAAAAAATTTTATTTCATGTAGTTATCGTGACCCTGTTGAGTAATATTGGGAAAATTGTTCCGGCATTCGTTTATCGTAAGGAAGCTTCATGGCGCGAACGTCTTGCCGTAGCCTTTGCCATGTTCCCCCGAGGAGAAGTAGGGGCCGGTGTATTAATTATTTCCATGTCGTATGGCATTGGTGGAATGATTGTTACAATATCAATGCTTTCACTGGCTTTAAATTTACTTCTAACAGGTCTATTTATAGTAATTGTGAAACTACTACTTAAAAAAAAAGAGTATCTTGGTTTAAAGCTACTACAATGAAGAACCCATTCTCCAGCTAACTTTTAACCCGTGGCTTTGTATTTCTTCAACAGCCTAAATTTTCCAAGAATAAAAAAAAATTAATGCCAGTGCTCATCACAGCATAAAACGCCCCTTATGAAAAGGTCTATAAAGTTTTGACCTATTTACTTAAAGTATTTTGTATTTTTACACGTTAAGAACAAAAGCATTTAATGCTGCAATAAAAAAGTAAATGATCAACCAAAACATGTAAAGACAAATTACTATGAAAGACCTTCTCTCAAGTTTATCTTTTATACTATTCTTTTTTTTGTTTGGATGCAACCTGGCAAAGGATAAACAGGCCCAGGGAAATAATGGCCAAACAAAAAATTTGCCACGTATTGCTATTGCCGGATTGGCTATTGAATCAAGTACATTTTCACCTGCACGGACTCATGCCGAAGCCTTTCATGCCAAAAGGGGCAAGGATGTATTCAACAATTATCCCTTCTTATCTCTCGACTCGCTTGACCGGGCCCGTGCTGAATGGATCCCTATATTACAAGGACATGCCTTGCCCGGAGGGACGGTAACACGGGAAGCATACGAATCATTGGTTACCGAAACACTTGAGATGCTTAAAAAAAATACTCCTTACGACGGACTTTTCTTTGATATACATGGAGCTATGAGTGTGGATGGTTTAGATGACCCGGAAGGTGATTTTATTATCAGAATTCGAAAAATAATAGGAAAAGAACCCATTATTTCCACATCAATGGATTTGCATGGAAATGTCTCGTGGCGGTTGGCAAAAAATACCGATCTGATTACCTGCTACCGTATGGCTCCTCATGAAGATGCTTTGGAATCGAAAAAAAGGGCTGTAGAAAATCTTTTATACAGGTTGGAAGATGGTAAAGGAAAACCAGCATATAAAGCATGGGTACCTGTGCCCATTTTGTTACCAGGAGAAAAAACAAGTACAAGAATAGAGCCTGGAAAGAGCTTATACGCCAAAGTAGCACCGGCTGCTAACCAGAAAGGCATTATCGATGCTGCTATTTGGATAGGTTATGCATGGGCTGACGAACCTCGTAATCATGCCGTAGTGATGGTTACCGGGGACGACAAAGAAAAAGTAAGTTCTGCTGCCGAAGATCTGGCAAATAGTTTTTGGAAGGTCAGGTCACAGTTTGAATTCGTTGCTCCCGTTGCTTCTCTTGACAAATGCCTGGATAAGGCCATAACCAGCAAAAAGCATCCTTTTATAATAAGTGATATGGGAGATAATCCAACTGCCGGGGGAGCAGGAGACGTAACGTGGACTTTGAAACAGATACTTGCCCGCAGTGAGTTTCAATCAGGAAACGGCCCTTCACTAATTTATGCATCCATCCCAGGTCCGGAATTGGTTGAAAAAGCCATTAAAGCTGGCGTTAACGGAAAGGTTGAAGCGTATGCAGGTGCCGCCGTTGACAATCGTTATGCTCCGCCAATAAAGCTATCCGGAACAGTAGAAGCTATAGAATATGGAGATGAACATGCTGAAACCGAAATAGTTGTGAAAATTGGAAGTGTACATGTTATTATTACAAAAAAACGTAAGCCATACCATAAGGAGATTGACTTTACCAGGTTAGGGCTGAACCCACGGGAAACCGGTATCGTTGTAGTTAAAATCGGTTATTTGGTGCCCGAGCTTTACAATATGAAAGCAGGCTGGATTATGGCCTTAACACCCGGAGGAGTTGACCAGGACCTGGAACGTTTGGGATATAAAAGAATCAAAAGGCCTATGTTCCCTTTAGATAAGGATATGAAAAATCCGGACCTTAAAGCCAGATTGGTACCTTCATCAGATGAATTATAAAGATAGACAAAAGATAATTTGAACATTCAACTACTCCATAGAAATATAAAAAAAAGCTTGTTACTTAATGTTAATCTGTTCGAGTAATTTAATTGTTGATTGTGCATTTATGCTCTCGTCTTCCCGGATAATGACTTTGTGTTCTTCAATGTCATATGCCCCGTTAACGTTTATCCTTTGGCGTCCTGTATTGGTTTTTATAACTTGCTCTTTCCCCTTCTTTATCCAACCAAATGCAGGTTGGACATTATGCAAGGGATGTACCCCATCCATAAAATATATTCGGTCTTCTTCCGATTTGTCTTCCAGTAACGTTTTTATACCGGATTTCGTGAATATTACATGCCAACGCCTTATTGTAGAATCATCAATTAATAAAACCTCCGAAATTTCCTTATAGTTATAGCCTTTGTTTAACATTAAGATAGCTTTAATGCGGTCTGATTTGCGCTGATCTTTTTTATATCTTTTATGCAAAGATATATAAGACAAAACTTGCTCGTGTGATAGAAAATTTTTCATCTATCACAAGTTTACTAAATCTTGCAATTTGATATTTTTTGAAACGCAGTATTTTATCAACAAAATTCGTTCTTTTTCTTATTTCTTTTCAGCATCAGTATACCTATCAAATTGTTAAAAAGTTAGTGTTCCTACCACCAAACTTGTTTTCCATCTTCATAAGTAAAGATTCTTTCTTCTCTACCTTCTGAGTGACAATGCATTAAATACAGCCCTTTTGATGGCACATTATCAAAGATCATTGAATCAGAATCTGCAATTTTACGGCTTAGTGAAATCCATTCTAAATCCCAATAAAATAATTCATAATCCAAGCCCTTTTCAATATCATTTTTGTCATTACGGGGAAGATACCTTATTTTAGTAATTTTTCTTTTCTGTTTAAAATCAAGTCCTACCCATGAACCATCCTG
>CAZWGG010000405.1:0-5482 GCA_964633305.1 uncultured Bacteroidales bacterium | reverse complement strand
CCATCACGAAGAAAAGATATGGTAAGGTAATAACTAAATGACATAGCCTATAAATTAATGCAATATACAAATTTGTTAATAAAATTTAATGAATAATTCAACTATTAGCTGGTTTTTAATCGTGTAACATTAATTCGTTTTAAAAAAATTAATCCGTTGGATTGTTTCTCTGCCCTCAATACAAAACCAAACCTGTTTATATCAAGGCAAAGATAAAAATCTTCGGCAGGACAATGATCTTGCATATCATCAATAAAAAACCTTTTCCCACTTGTATCACGTATAATTCTCACCATATTTTCAAAATCGGTGTGTTTATTTTCAAGTGTATCTTTAATATATTGTGCACAAAACGTATCTTCTTCAATTGGATGACTTGCTGAATACCCCATACATACAAGAGACACTTCCAATGGATTTTTTTTACGGATGTAATCTGTTATGGCCCCAACATTTACAAAGCTTCCGGTTATAATATCATCTACATGACTTGCATTTGCTAAGCCTTGAGTGCCTGCACTGGTAGTGTGTACAACTGTTTTTCCCTTGAAATCAAATCCTTTAACCTGGAAAGGAGAATTTCCAAAATCAAATCCCGGCATTTTTTTGTTATCGCGCTCGCCAATAAGAACATATCCCGGATTTTTCTTCTTCAGTTTATAAGCCAATTCAATATCGCCTACCGGAATTATTTTTTCGGCTCCCTGGTCAACTATATAGCAAGCCAGGGAAAATGCCCTGAATACATCAATAACCACAGTTAATCCCACGGCTTTTTCGGCACCTTCTATTAAATGTAAGATGGAAATATTCATATTTTTTATAACTCTAATTCAAGCAAAATACAGATCATACTGCAAAGCTATACCGAAGAAAAATTAATTTGTAAAAAAAAATAATTTTTCTTCAAGGATAACTGAAATAAATTCAGGTTTATTTTTTAAAACTTACAACCCTGAGTTATTTTAGTATAATTTGATAAAATATAAAATTAAAATACCTTTGTCAACTGAAATAGTAGAAAATATTTTTAAACAAAACAGAAGAAAAACTGGTTTATAAGACTGGGAAAAGATACAAAATGTTATGATAAATAATAAACCATTTCTTTCAAAAATCTCCGTTGAAGAAATAAATCTGTTACCCAAGAAAAAATTCCAGGGAAATATTTTTGTTATTGAAAAGTTTAATCAACTTGATTATTTTAAAGAACGATTAGCAAAATATAATGTTTTGGGTTTTGATACTGAAACACGACCTACCTTTAAAAAAGGAAGAACGAACAAGGTAGCCCTTATTCAACTGGCAACTTCCGAAGACGCATTCTTAATAAGGCTTAATAAAATTGGCTTACCCAAAACGCTGGTAAACATTTTTGAAGATAGCAGGATTATGAAAGTAGGTGTTGCCATTAAAGATGATGTAAATTCATTACTGAATCTTAAAAATTTTAGACCTGCCGGATTTATTGAGCTTCAAGATTATGTTAAGGAATTTAATATCCAGGACAACGGGCTAAAAAAACTTGCAGCAAATGTGTTGGGTTTCAGGATATCAAAAAGGCAGCAAACATCAAATTGGGAAAAAGATTTACTCGATGAAGATCAAATCTACTATGCTGCAACCGATGCATGGGTATGTTATGAAATATATAAAAAACTTCAAAATCAATATAACTGATGGAAGGTTTAGCAAAAGTAATTTTGAAATCAGGGAAAGACCAATCGGTGAAGAGATATCATCCGTGGGTATTTTCAGGAGCAATTAAAAAAATTATTGGTTCACCAGAAGAAGGTGATATAGTTTCAGTTTTCGATAATAAAGATATATTCCTGGCTTTAGGCCATTACCAGGTTGGTTCTATAGCTGTTCGGATTTTCACATTTGAAGATCAATATCCTGATGATAATTTTTGGTTTAATAAATTCCTGTCGGCATATGAACTAAGGAAAAAGCTAAATCTTGTTGATAATCAACATACCAATGTCTTCAGGTTAATTAATGCTGAAGGCGATAACTTGCCGGGATTGATTGTTGATTATTACAATGGGGTTATTGTTATGCAAATTCATTCGATTGGAATGTACCTCATCCGTGAAAAGTTAGTTGATATTTTAAAAAGACTATTTGATGACAATCTAAAGGCAATTTACGATAAAAGTGAAAAAACTATTCCGTTCAAATCGGGTGTTGAAGGTAAAAATGAATATTTATACGGTGAACCTTTATCTGAAACAATCCTGGAAAATGGAAATAAATTTAAGGTTGACTGGGAAGAAGGACAAAAAACAGGTTTTTTTATCGATCAAAGAGATAATCGTATCCTCCTTAAAAACTATGCTAAAAACAAGAAAGTACTTAATATGTTTAGCTATACCGGGGGATTTTCAGTTTATGCGTTGCAAGGGGAAGCCCAACTCGTTCACTCTGTTGACTCATCTGACAAAGCTATTGACCTAGTTCAAGAAAACATTGAACTTAACTTCGATAATACCTCAAATCATAAAGCATTTGCCATGGATGCTTTTGACTTTTTTAATGAAACCGATGAAAATTATGATATGATAATACTCGATCCTCCGGCTTTTGCAAAACACCAAAACGTACTTCCAAATGCTCTTCAAGGGTATAAAAGACTGAATATGAAAGCTATTGAAAAAATTAAACCAGGAGGTATTATTTTTACTTTTTCTTGTTCTCAGGTTGTTTCAAAAGAAAATTTTCGGAAATCGGTTTTTGCAGCTTCAGCCAATACAGGCAGAAAAGTATCAATCTTACACCAACTAACCCAACCAGCTGATCATCCGGTAAATATTTATCATCTGGAAGGAGAGTACCTGAAAGGGTTGATTTTATATGTGGATTAACAAATCTTTATCTTTACAGTTGAATTTTATTTTGTAATGATAAAGTATGTACCACATAATGAAATAAATAAACAGAAGTGGGATACATGTATTGCTAATTCCGATAATGAATTTATCTACGCGTATTCCTGGTATCTTGATTTAGTCTCCCCTAACTGGGATGCTCTTATTTTAAAAGATTATAAAATGGTAATGCCCCTTACATGGAAAAAAAAATGGGGAATATATTACCTTTATCCACCCTACTTCACAAAACAATTAGGAATTTTTTCTTCGTTAACTCCCACAGATACTACAATTCTGGATTTTATAAAATCAATTCCTTCAAAATTCAAGCTTGTCCATATTCGTCTGAATGAAAAAAATAACACTGAATCTATAAAAGCAATTAACACTAAAATAAATACAAATCATGAGATTGACCTCTCCTACCCATACAATAATTTATATAAAAAATATAACCGTAATTGTAAAAGGAATATTAAAAAGGCAGAAAATGCCAATTTGATAGTAAAGGAAAATATTTCACCGGCAAAGTTTGTTAAGTTTATCAAAAAACATCTTGACAATCAGCTGCTTCAATTAAAAAAGAAAGATTATGATACATTAGAAAAAATTCTAACTCTATCACTGACTAATGGACACGGCGAGTTATTAGGCATTTATGACAACCCTGATGAGTTATGTGCAGTGGGTTCATTTTTGATAACAAAAAGAAAATGTGTATTCTCCGTTTGTGCCTCCTCCTGTCAAGGAAAAAAGAAACAAGCCATGTATTTTCTTGTTAATCACCAGGTAAAAAAATATGCCGGAAGCAGGAAAATTTTTGACTTTTCAGGGTCGGACATGAAAGGTATTGCATATTTTAATAGTACCTTTGGTGCAAAGACCAGCACGCATCCGACAATAATAGTAAACAATTTACCCTGGCCGCTAAAATTCTTTAAACCATTGAATTAACTAAAAAAGTATTGAAAAAGATACTTTATCATACTTACAATTTTCCTGCCGATTTGCTTTCTATAAAGCATTATACCAAATTCACCGGTTTAAAAATGATTGCCCCATTTTATCATACAGTAAGCGATACTCCCCTACCCTATACCTTTTCGCTATATAAAGTACGAAATGTAAGAAACTTCAATCATGATTTAAATTTTATGCTTAAGCATTATCAACCCGTTAGCTTACCCGAATTGATAAAAATGGTTAAAGAAAATACAACACCTGCAAAGCCTGTTTTTTTTCTTTCTTTTGATGATGGTTTACAAGAATTTTATGATATTATTGCCCCTATATTACTTAAAAAGGGGGTACCGGCTACCTGTTTCTTAAATTCGGCATTTATCGACAATAAAGATTTATTTTACAGGTACAAAGCAGGTTTACTAATAGATGCATTACAACAAAAAAGTACAAACAGGAATTTGCAAAAAAAGATTTCCTCCTGGTTTAAGAAGAAAGGCTATTCTTACTCAAGGTACAAGAAAAATTTAATGCAAATAAATTATGATCAAAGTTATTTATACAGCGAACTTGCAGAAATACTTGATTTAAGCTTTGAAAATTTTTTGCATACGAAACAACCATACTTGACATCACAACAAATTTTAACGCTTATTAAAAAAGGATTTACTTTTGGTGCCCATAGTGTCGATCATCCCGATTTTAGATGCATCTCAACAGAAGAACAGGTTAGGCAAACAGTGGAAAGTGTAAAAACAATATCCGGAAAATTTAACCTTTCTTACCAGGTCTTTTCCTTTCCATTTACCGATTATGGAATACAAAAAGTTTTTTTTCAGATGGTAAAGCATAAAACAGATGTTGACCTCTCATTCGGAAGTGCCGCAATGAAACATGATTCAATACCCCGGCATTTTCAACGAATTCCTATGGAAGAATATAACTTACATGCTGCTAAAAGAATAAAAAGAGACTATTTTTACTTTCTATTAAAAAATCTTTTTAATAAAAACATAATAGTCAGATCATAAATGATTGCTATAAAAAATATAAACCTTTCAACTCTTCCTGAATTTATCGAATCTGATGAGTTTAAAAAAATAAAACATATCCCCATAAGCAGGCACAGGGGGCTCTCACATGTAAACAACCCTCATGCACATCCTAATGATAATATTCTATTCCTTGCTTATGAAAATGAACAATTTGTAGGATATCTTGGCGCTATGCCTGACGAATTGACAACGGATAACAATAAAATAAAAGTAGCCTGGTTAAGCTGTATGTGGGTAGATACCTCACAAAGGGGCAAGGGTATTGCCCCAAAGCTCCTGGCACATGCTTACGAAGTTTGGAAAGGAAACTTATTGATTACTAATTTTGTCCCTGTTGCAAAAAGGGCTTATGATAAAACAGGACTGTTTACCGTGTTTAAATCGTTACATGGAATAAGAGGATATCTGCGGTTTAACCTGGCTGAAATTATAGTTGCCAAAAAGCCGGGTTTATCAAAAATCAGTTTGTTGTTAAAAATAACAGATTGGCTGTTAAATGGAATAAATGAAATACGGCTGGCTTCCTGGAAAAGCAAACTCTCTCTTAAAAATGTACTCTTTGAATATGTTAATGAAATTGATAAAGAAACAGTT
>CAZWGG010000404.1:0-5500 GCA_964633305.1 uncultured Bacteroidales bacterium | reverse complement strand
ATGGGAAAACGTGAAATCGATGATTGTATAGACTGTAAGGAAGAAAAATATAAATTTTCAGCAGGTTTGTTCCTTGAACCAGAGTTACAGTTTTTTATAGGCGGCAGAGTTTTCGGATTAGGAAGTTCGTACAGGTATTTTCTGTCTGAACCTGATATACCCTACAAGATTGTTGTGCTTAAGTTAATTCTTAGGGGAAACCTAAAATAAAATATATTTTTTTACACTAAACAATTATCAAACAATGAATTATAAATGTATTAAGTGGATCATTTTTTTCCTATTTTGTATTTCGTCTTTGACTTACTCTCAATTAAGCTTCGTTAATAGAGATTTTAATGTAGCTACCAAATTTGAGCGAAAAACAGGTGAGACCAAGCTAACAAAATACCGGAAAAATGTTTCAGAACAAAGACGTGGATCATCTATTGAAATAGCCCATGGACAGGCATTTGTTGATTGGACCGATTCCTGGTTATATGTAACTTCTTTTAATTACATATACCAGTTTAATAATACCGTTTCTCTTGGCGGTGGGGTAGGTTTTGAAGTGTATTGGAAGGGGTTATTGCCAAAATGTTCAATAAACTCTGTATGGGGAAATAAAGTTGACGGGTTTGCTTTTTCGTTAGATTTAAACCTGCATCCCTCAACATTTGATGATGTTCCCGTATGGCCTACTTTAGGAAGTTATTACAGGAATTTTTTTTTAAAAGTTACACCTTCTTTTATTACACACGAAGAAGAATTTTATGCGGAGATAGGTTATTCTATGTATTTAGGAAATTGATCAATTATTGAATACAGATAAAAAAATTCAGTTATGAACTACTTTAATAAAATTTTAGCTACTATACTGATCCTAGTATTTCATTTTTCTAATGGATTGTCACAAAAACAAAATGGTTTGATTTTTGGATTTGGATTAGGTGGAGGGATAAACATTGTAAATTATGAAAAGCATGATTATTCTTATTATGATGAAGAAATCTCTACCGAATTGCTGGCAAAACCCGGATTATCTACTAATCTTAAAATAGGCTATGCCCCTACTGAGCGGTTTTATGTTTACTGGAATTCCAGGACAAACTGGTTTAAAGAGCCTGTAACTTATGAATACAGCGAAGACGATGTTTATGCTTCTGGTGTCGGGGGCATTGGGTTTACATATTTTCCATTCAAAAATGCATTGAATTTCTATACAACCTTCCAGGTTGGCTATTCCAATTTTGTTAATTTTTCAAACCCCACCCGTAATAACCTTGATTCTGCCTTTTCACTGGGTTGTGGGTATGAAGTTTTTCCGCGTATAAATACTGAACTTAACATTGGATATGGGGCTTCAGACAAATCGGATTACTCGGGTTATTTAAAAAACCCATTGCATATCAATTTAACAATTAACTATTTGTTTGTCGCTTATTTTTTTAATTAAAGAAATTATCTTTTATTTCTTACAACCTTAAACTAACGAATTATGAGAAGTCATGTTTTTTTTAAGAAAAAATATGGGATTGTTTTGCTTATCCCAAGCCTCTTACTTGTTAATTGCGCTACCCGTCATTTTATGGTACAAACAGTTCCTGAAGGCGCTTTGGTTACTTCACAACATTTGTTAAATGACTCTACAAAAAGCATGTTTCTCGGCTACCATGATGAATCACCAACAAAAGCCACTATATTATTCTTAGGTAAAAAGGATAAATATGCAATCAACGCAGAAAAACGCGGATATTATCCTTCATCTATGATTGTTACTAAAAATTCACCTTTGGATATTATCTTTGAAATGGATACGATACCTGGGATATCAAAAAAATCATTTGACACAAGTACGGTTAAGAATAATAATTATTTGTTTCTACCCGGGAATGTTGAGGTATATTTGCATTCGGGAGTAGGAAATTTGGATAAATATACTATATCGTCTGAATTATCAACTGGATGTACTGTCGATTTAAATTCGATATTAGCAACTGAACTTTTGAATAATAAACAATCTGAGATCATTCCACTTGATTCATTTGAAAACAAGGCAGATTGGGATAGTCTTTCAAATAAATTAACGCAGTACCTTTTAAGTTTAGATATAAGAAAACTCGATTATTACGGGGTTCCCCCTGTTGTTGATACTTTACTTTATGAGTATAGCTATTGCAAAGATATTATTGATAAAAACTGCCAACAAACTGGCGATAAATACTTGGTTTACCTGTGGATTAAAGGGATTACGGAAACTTCGGGCAGAAAAATAGGAAATGCAATGATGCTTGTTGCTAATGCTGCTGTAGAGGGATATCATACGGCCCAAGGCAGTGCATATTATTCCGATCCTTCTGCTTTTTTTAGTGATACAGGTTCATTGGTAATGTTTTATATTATTGATCCTGTTTCGTATGAATTAGTTCACGTTATGCAACTAAAAACCGGTTATGATATTACAAAAGACGGACAGTTAATAGAATTAACCAATAGGATGACCAAATTCCCTGTTATCTCAAAATAGAGCTACCAATAAAAACCATTCATTTATTTTTGAACTTGGGGGGGGATGATGTACATGGATATTATTGGTGATTATGACATTTACGGTTATTCTCCGTTAATTTATTGGAAGTTACATTGGTCATGGTACGGTCGGTAATAGAAATTAGACAGTGATCGGGTTCGTCTTTTTTACCTTTAGGAGAGAAGGGGCTTAAAAGCAAAAAATTCTCGCAAAGGCGCATGACGGATTATGGTCTTGCGGCTCTGCGAGAAGTCTTTATTTTTTGGCTTTTATGATCGACTTTTACCTGAGAAATTATTTGGTGGGCCTGGGAAAACCTCAATATTCTTGTTACGTTTGTCCCAAATTCCAAATTATATCACCATTTAACCTACATTATCTACGGTTAAATTCTTAATACTTTCTCTAAGGCCCTTAATATCGTGCTTTACCTCGTTTCTTAATTTATTCCAACTTTCTGTTGACTTCGTGTTTAATGCATCTAACTTTTGTTCAAGAAGGCTGATCTCATTTTCAATCTCAATAATCTTCTTTTTAACCTCTGAGTTAAGGTTTTCTTTATTTTTTATGGCTTGTATTTTTATTCTTTCAGCTTCCGATCTATAATCGGAAATAATTTGATTAAATTGAGTTCTTAACTCTTGTTTCTCGTCTGCAATTTTCTTTTCCAGGGTTTTTCCTATGTGCCGTAATTCACTTTTGGTATCATCGGATTCATTTTGTTTTCTTCCACAGGCAAAAAGTAGTGATAACAGTACTATAATTGTTAAGCCATTGATAATTGATTTTGTGTTCATAGCTGAAAAATTTAAAAAGTATAATTTATTTTTTTACGTTTTAAAAGTAAAAAAAGTTATTTTATAGCATTTTAGGTGTGTAAACAAATATCTCGCCAAGTTGTTGTGCAATATTTATTTTTTTGATAAAAAAAATTAACCGGGGGAGCACTATTCTTTACAATAAACAAAGATTTTGCGGGACTTGGCTTTCGACTTCCGTCTTATAAAACTACACAAATATACTTCCCACTTGGTAAACAACGAATGATACTAACCAAGCTAGGCCGGTTGAAAAAAATATGGTAAACAATGGCCATTTCCATGCCCCAGATTCTTTTCTAATAGCCACAATAACCGCTACACAAGGGAAATATATCAGAATAAATAATATTAAGGAGAATGCCACTAGCGGAGAGAATACTTTTTCTCCTGCCTTTTTCCCATTTTTATATTCTGCATTCAATAGTTTAACAGTCAATGATTCATTCATTTTATTTTTATCATCAGCCTGGTACATAACGCCAAAAGTACTAATTACTACCTCTTTGGCTGCGATTCCTGTTAACAAGCTTATGCCTATTTTCCAATCAAATCCCAACGGCTTTAATACAGGTTCAACTAGTTTTCCTATTCTGCCTATATAAGATTTTTCCTGATGTTCAGCATTTCTTTTAAGTTCTAATTCTCTAATTTTCGTATCTTTTTCATTTATAATATGTTGCTTCGTGTTCGCATTTTTCAGTTTGGAAATATTTTCATATTCTTCCTGTATTTTTGAAATTTCATGGCTATAATTTATGGAATAATCAACATTTCGCGGATAATGCCCCAGTGCCCAAATAATTATTGATGCAATAAGAATAACACCTCCCATTTTTTTTAGATATTGTGAAGCTTTATGCCACATATGTCTTATTATTGACTTCATTGTAGGGATCCTATAAGGAGGTAATTCCATCACAAAAGGTATTTCATCAGAACTAAAAAACAATTTCTTTAAAATTAATGCACTTATAACGGCGGCAATAATGCCCAGCAGATAAATAGAAAAGAGGATACTCCCCTTGTTTGAAGGGAAAAAAGTACCTATAAGTAATATATATACAGGTAAACGGGCGCTACATGACATAAATGGTGTTATTAACATGGTAATAAGGCGGTTATTTTTATTTTCTATGGTACGAGTGGCCATAATTGCAGGCACATTACAACCAAACCCCATAATTAGCGGGATAAAAGATTTTCCATGTAAACCTATTTTGTGCATTAGCTTATCCATAATAAATGCAGTTCTTGCCATATAACCTGTATCTTCCATCAGTGAAATACAGAAGAAAAGAATTAAAATATTTGGGAGAAAGACAATCACACTTCCAACTCCGCCTATGATCCCATCAATAATAAGTTCTTTTAATGAACCATCGGATAATAATTTGTCGAGAAGATTTCCAAGGTGCATTATAGATGAGTCAATCCAATTCATTGGATATTGCCCGAGTTTGAATGTTGCCCAGAACATTAACCAGATAAAAAATAAGAACAATGGAAATCCGTATAATTTATGTGTAATAAAACTATCAAGTATTTTTGTTATTTCTTTTTTTGATATAGAACCGGGAGTAAAAGTTTCTTTTAAAGCCCCTGCTATAAATCCGTACTTGGCATCGGTTATTGCTGTTTCACTATCATTATGATATTCATTTTCAAGGCGATTGATTTCTTTCTCTGTTACGTCACAAATTTTTTCATAATTCTTTGCACCTCCCAGAAACCTTGTAATATGTCTGTCTTTTTCAATAAGTTTGATAGCAAGAAACCGGGAAGATATTTTATCTGTTATATGATAGTTTTCCGGCTGCTTGATATGTTTTTGTATTTTTCCAATCGATTCCTCTATCTCTTGTCCATAATTTATATGAATATGTCTTACAATCGGCTCATTGTCGTTATAAACACGTATGGTTTCTTTAAATAGTTCTTTAATTCCTTTTCCTTTTGAACCTACTGTTGGGACAAAAGGAATGCCAATCATTTTTCCCAGTGATTCAAAGTCAAACCTATCTTTGTTTCTTTCAAGGTCATCATACATATTTAATGCAATAACAACCTTAAGGTCAAGATCAATTAATTGGGTGGTAAGGTAAAGATTACGTTCCAGATTTGAGGCATCAACAATGTTTATTACTACATCAGGAGTATTTTGAATAAGATA
>CAZWGG010000403.1:0-5518 GCA_964633305.1 uncultured Bacteroidales bacterium | reverse complement strand
CCTGTTTGGCATTGGTGTTAAATCCGATACCTTGTCCAAAATCTTTGAGTTGCCTTGTACCAATATTTGAGGTCATAATCACAATCGTGTTTCTAAAATCCACTCTGCGTCCCAAACTATCGGTAAGCTGGCCTTCATCTAGTACTTGTAACAATATGTGAAATACGTCCGGATGTGCTTTTTCCATTTCATCAAGAAGAACAACGGCATATGGTCTCCGTCTTACTTTTTCTGTTAATTGTCCTCCTTCTTCATAACCTACGTAGCCTGGAGGGGCTCCGACGAGTCTCGAAACGGAGAATTTTTCCATGTATTCGCTCATATCTATTCGAATCAAATTGTTAAATGAATCAAACAGGTACTGTGCCAATACTTTTGCCAATTGTGTTTTTCCAACACCCGTAGGGCCAAGAAAAATAAAAGTCCCAATAGGCTTATTCGGATCTTTCAACCCTGCCCGGTTTCGTTGAATTGAACGTACAATCTTATGAATTGCCTCTTCTTGTCCAATAACCCTTCCTTTTAGTTCTTCACTCATTTTTAGCAAACGTAAACCTTCCGCCTGGGCAATACGTTGTACCGGTACCCCTGTCATCATGGCAACGACTTCTGCTACTTTGTGCTCATCTACAATTTCCCTGTTTCTGGCGAGTTCCTTTTCCCATTTCAGTTTTTCATCATCGAGTAATTCAAAATATTCTTTTTCTTTATCTCGAAAACTCGCGGCTTTTTCAAAGTTTTGGTTTTTAACGGCATTTATTTTCTCGATTTTAGTTTCCTCAACTTTTTTTTCAAGATCAAGTATACGTTGAGGGACATTAATATTTGATATATGTACACGAGAACCAGACTCATCTAAAGCATCAATCGCCTTATCAGGAAGATGTCGGTCGGAAATATAGCGATTGGTAAGTTTTACGCATGCATCAATGGCTTCGGGAGTATAAATTACATTATGATGATCTTCATACCTTTCTTTAATATTATTTAGAATTTCAATTGTTTCTTCCGCGGAAGTAGGTTCCACCATAACTTTTTGAAATCTTCTTTCAAGTGCGCCGTCTTTTTCAATATGCTGCCGGTATTCATCAAGGGTTGTTGCACCAATACATTGAATTTCTCCTCGTGCCAAGGCAGGTTTCAACATATTTGCTGCATCAAGCGACCCAGTGGCTCCACCTGCGCCAACAATTGTATGAATTTCATCAATAAATAGAATAATATTGTTTGTTTTTGAAAGTTCATTAAGAATAGCTTTCATACGTTCTTCAAATTGTCCACGGTATTTAGTTCCAGCTACAATTGATGCAAGATCAAGTGTAACAACACGTTTACCAAATAAAACACGAGAAACTTTTCTATTTATTATACGTAATGCCAATCCTTCCACAATTGCAGATTTACCCACCCCGGGTTCGCCAATAAGTATTGGGTTATTCTTTTTCCTTCTACTTAATATTTGGGCAAGTCGTTCAATTTCTTTTTCCCTGCCCACAATCGGGTCCAACCTGCTTTCTTCAGCAGCTTTTGTAAGATCAACACCAAAATTATCAAGAACAGGAGTATCGGAAGTTGTTTTCGACGATTGTTCCGATGAACTTCCCTTCCCTGAACCAAATGAACCGGTTGGTTCTTCTTCATCTTGCGGAAATTCGGCACGAGGTCCTAAAGGTTCATCTCTTTCGGTTTTCTCTTTTAAAAGTTGTTGTTTTACCTTATTATAATCAATATTATGATCCATCAACACCCTTGATACTTTGCTATTTTCATCTTTGAGTATTGCCAAAAGCAAATGTCCCGTATCAATTGTGGTTTTCTTTAGTGATTTAGCCTCAAGATAAACAAGTTTTAGTATTCGTTCCGACGATTTAAGCAAAGGAATATTATCTTTAGATGTAATCTTAATTGGACCTGTTGGACTTATCTCATATTCAATATCTTTTCTTAGGTCATATAAATTAGCTCCCAATGATATAAGAATGTCAATCGCTATTCCCTCACCTTCACGTAAAATCCCTAAAAAAATATGTTCTGGTGCAATGTTTGTATTACCCAGCCTAATAGCCTCTTCTTTACTATATGAGAGAACATCTTTAATTCTTTGTGAAAATTTTGAATCCATACATTCAAAAATTATTAAGTATATATTATTCCTAAAAAATCAAATTCGCTGCAAATATACGAATAAAAACTCATCCTTTTTTGAACAGTTTTTGTTAATAATTAAAATCTATATAACGCTTATAAATAGTAACAAATAATTACCTTAGTAGTTTATATTTTTTACACGTTTATTTAAAGTTAAGATTTTTTTTTTTAACATAAAACTTATTTGGTAATCAATATGGCAGAAGAAGATAGAATTATTAAAATTAATATTGAGGAGGAGATGAAATCGGCATATATTGATTATTCAATGTCGGTTATTGTATCAAGGGCACTACCAGATGTACGCGATGGCTTAAAACCAGTACACAGAAGGGTATTATTTGGAATGTCTGAACTTGGTGTTTTATCTAACAGGCCATTTAAGAAATCAGCAAGAATTGTTGGTGAAGTTTTAGGTAAATACCATCCACACGGAGATACTTCGGTGTATGATGCTATGGTGAGAATGGCACAATATTGGTCACTTAGATATCCATTAATTCATGGACAAGGCAATTTTGGCTCAATGGATGGCGATAGTCCTGCTGCAATGCGATATACTGAAGCCCGGTTGATGAAGATTGCAGAAGATTTGCTTGCTGATATTGATAACCATACTGTTGATTTTCAACTTAATTTTGATGATACTCTTGAAGAACCTACCGTTCTTCCAACCCGTATTCCAAATTTATTAGTGAACGGGGCTTCCGGAATAGCGGTTGGTATGGCAACCAATATGCCTCCTCATAATCTTTCTGAAGTATGTGATGCCATTATCGGTTATATTGATAATAATGAGATTACCATTGAAGAATTAATGAAATATATAAAGGCACCGGATTTTCCTACCGGCGCTATTATATATGGTTTTCAGGGCGTAAAAGATGCTTTTGAGACAGGCCGGGGCCGAATTGTCGTGCGTGCAAAAACAGAAGTGGAAATTACATCCAGTGGACGTGAACGTATTGTTGTTACAGAGATACCATATCTTGTTAATAAAGCAGAAATGATCAAAAAAACTGCTGAATTAATCAATGAAAAGAAAATTGAAGGTGTTTCTTACATAAACGATGAATCGGATAGAAATGGGATGAGAATCGTTATTATCCTGAAAAAAGACGCCCAGGCTAATGTTGTATTAAATAAATTGTTTAAATATACCCAGCTTCAGTCCACATTTAATGTAAATAACATTGCTCTTGTAAAAGGCAGGCCCAAATTGCTTAATTTGAAGCAAACCATCAAATATTTTGTTGATCACAGACATGAAGTAGTAATCCGAAGAACCAGATATGACCTGGAACAATCGGAAAAAAGGGCACATATCTTGGAAGGACTTTTGATTGCACTCGATCATCTTGATGAAGTTATAGCGCTAATCCGTTCATCAGCAACTCCTGATGAAGCCAGGGATGGTCTTATTAATAATTTTGATCTTAGCGAGCTGCAGGCTAAAGCAATACTTGAGATGAGGTTGCAAAGGTTAACTGGTTTAGAAAGAGATAAAATAAAACAAGAATATAACGATTTATTAAAACATATTGCACATCTTAAAGAAATTCTTGAAAATGAAAGTTTGAGGATGGAAATTATAAAGGGTGAATTGGTGGAAATAAAACAGAAACATGGAGACGAACGACGAACCGAAATAATTCCAAACGCAGAAGAATTTAATCCTGAAGATTTCTATGCTGATGATGATATGATTATTACTATATCGCATCTGGGGTATATAAAACGTACTCCTTTAACTGAATTCAGGACCCAGACAAGGGGAGGGGTAGGGTCAAAAGGAAGTGAAACCCGTGAAGAAGATTTTCTTGAACATATGTTCTATGCAACCATGCATAATACCATGTTGTTTTTTACTCAAAACGGTAAGTGCTTCTGGCTCAAAGTGTATGAGATTCCTGAAGGAACAAAAACTTCAAAAGGAAGAGCAATACAAAACCTAATTAATATTGAGCAAGGAGATAAGGTTAAAGCGTTTATCAATGTTACTAGTCTTGACGACGAGAAGTACTTGAAAAACAATTACATTGTGATGTGCACAAAGAAGGGCATTATTAAAAAAACAACCTTACAAGCTTACTCCCGTCAACGGCAAAATGGTATTAATGCCATTGTAATACGAGAAGATGATTCTCTGTTGCAAGCCACTCTTACAGATGGCAATAATGAAATACTTATTGCAGTGAGTTTCGGTAAAGCTATTCGGTTCAATGAAAAAAATGTTAGGCCAATGGGTAGAAATGCCGCCGGTGTTAAGGGTATTCAACTTAGTTCTGAAATGGATGAAGTTGTTGGGATGGTATGTATTAAAGATATCGGAAAAACAACCATACTGGTTGTTTCCGAAAAAGGATATGGAAAACGGACTCATGTAGAAGATTATCGGGTAACAAACAGGGGAGGCAAAGGGGTTAAAACCATAAACATAACAGAAAAAACGGGAAGACTTATTGCTATTAAGGATGTTGCTGATAATGATGACCTTATGATTATTAATAAATCGGGAATTACCATTCGTTTGCCTATTTCTGATATCCGTGTTATGGGAAGAGCTACTCAAGGAGTAAGACTGATTAATCTTCGTGATATCGACTCCATTGCAAGCGTTACCAGTGTTGTTGCACAAAACGGAAATGATGAAATAAATAATGTCGCACAAATAAATGGTAATGAAAATTGATGATAAGCTTTTGTAGACTTATGGCAAAGTTTTTGCATAATAAAATAAGATGTTATATTTGTTCGAAAAAAATCATACTATGAAAAAAATTAGCCTGTTTTTATTTTTATTTTTTATTGCTATAATTGCAAAGACACAAACAGAAATAACCGGTCCGGTTATTAATTACGGCGTATTGGAAAAAAAGCTCGAAAAAAGCAACGACGACATCCAAAATCCAAAGAAAAATACTAAACCGAAAATATGGATAGATAGAGCCGAATTGTTTTTAGAAATTAACGATGTTATTCTTAAATACTTAAGAATAGGGATGACTCCAAAAGAGGCCGAGATATTTTTTAGGGATCCAAAAGAAATTAGGAAGAAACAAGTAGATAATAAGATACTTGAGGAGTATATTTATGATAGGTTTATACTTGTTTTTGATAATGGGGCACTTGTTGATTGGGAAGAAACCGATAAAATTCATGACGACCCTTTGCCCGTTGCACAGGAAGCTATATTAAAAGCAATGGAGTTAGATAAAGAAGGAAAGTATTCAGCCGAATTAAAAGAATTATTAAATACCTTGAAAGTTAGATTTGAACGGGATGCAATATTAAAGTACAATAAGAAAGATTTTGGTAGTTCTTATAAGAGTTTTTTGAGTATACTTAAAATTAATAAGTTACCGGTTAT
>CAZWGG010000402.1:0-5530 GCA_964633305.1 uncultured Bacteroidales bacterium | reverse complement strand
CCTTGGTCATAAGATAATAAGAACTTCTATTTAGTTTAAGTATATCGTTGAGAACAATTCCATAAGTGTGTTCACTTTTTTTATATCCATAAGCAGTTTCAATATGATTTATCCCCTGCTGCATGGCCAGTTCAACCATCTCTTTACATTGTTCAAGGGTATCGCCAGGAATTTCATCCCTGGGTTCATCCCATCCGTGCTTGAAACGCATTCCTCCCAACGTAATAACACTCAAGACTTTTCCTGTCTTCCCAAACCTGCGATATTCCATTGGTTCCTTGTAATTAAGTATTTTTCTTTCTTCATTCATCTTTTTTCCATGATATATTATTTTGCTATCTTCTTTGTGGGGTTAAAAATAGTAAACAGCTTTCTTTATTTAAAATTGAAATAGCTTTACTTCATAAATAACTTTTTCCAATATTGGTTTATAAACCATAAACAAAAAGAAGTTCACCAAAGTTAATTATATCGGGTAAAAAACCAGTTTATTTGTTATTATTAGCTATCCACTTCATCACATTCGCCGGAGGACGACTTTTTTTTAGTTCATTTGCCATAAAATTCATGTAAGGGTCCACATGTTTAAAAAAAGTTTTTAATCCATTACATAAAAAATTTAATCTCTTTTCCCCATCTGAAATTGATGATAACCTGTTTTTGGGGCATTCTCCGTTGCATATATCAATATAATCGCAATTGAGACAATAGCCAGGTAAACGGGTATGTTTTCCCTCTCCAAAACTATATTGATCTTCAGAAATCATCATGGTAAGTAATGGGGTATCCAATATGTTCCCTAATTTATTTTCAGGATATACATAATGATCACAACTGTATATATCTCCATTATGCTCTAATACACCGGCTTTGCCACATGTTTTGTCAAATGTACATAATCCGCATGGTTCACCTACCCAGTTTGCTAATACAACATCAAACATTTGCACAAATATTGAACCCACATCATTTCTAACCCACTGATCAAATATTTTGATATAAAAATTACCATATTGTTCAGGGGTTACTGACCAAGAAGTTATTTCAGTTTTCCCTTTATAACCAGGTGAAACCAGTTGTAAGGGATAATTATTTTCTTCCTTCACCTGTTGTTCAATAATAGGAATATATTGATGAAAAGTACTGCCTATACTTTTAAGAAATGTATATATTTCATTAGGATAATTAGCATTGTGGTTATTTATTACGGTTAAGGTATTAAACTCAATATTGAACTCCTTAAGGAGTTTTATCCCCTGCATAACTTTATGCCATGTGGTTTTACCCATGTTATCTCTCCTGTAGAAATTATGTATGTCTTCAGGCCCATCAATAGAAATCCCAATTAAAAAATTATTTTTTTTAAAAAATTTACACCATTCCGAATTTATTAACGTCCCATTAGTTTGAAAAGCATTTAAAATTTGCCTTCCTTTAGCATAATATTTTTGGTATTCAACAGCAGTTTTATAAAAATTCAGCCCTGCCAACATAGGCTCGCCACCTTGCCAGACAAACGAAATAACCGGGACAGTTTGTGATTGAATGTATTGCTTTATGAATTCTTCCAATACCAAGGTTGGCATTATAGACAAATTTTTATAAAGCTTCTTTTTCTCAAGATAGTAACAATAGGTGCAATTTAAATTGCAACGGGCGCCAACAGGCTTTACCATTATATTATATGCAATATGATTACCTGCAAAATAATCCATTCAATTAAATTTTTTCGTCATAATTTTTGTTATTTGTAGATTTAGGGTCAGAAATAGTGTGTCATTCAACAATATACTAAAATAGACAGCTTGCATGTAAGATGCAATTTTTTTTGAAATTTTTCACTAATATCTATCCATTAAATTTCTTTTATTGATTTTTATTTTAAGATATCCGTTTTCAACTATGAGAAGGCTCGTTAGCTTTAATAACATGAAGCCACAATACTTTAAGTTTAATCATCCTTACGTGTATTGGTAAAATGCAGAAAAGTGGACCGGATAGATGCTTCGCAACTAAAAAAAAATCAACACCTATATTGTTTCTTTAATAAAAATATAGTAACCTTTCATGAAAATCAAAATATTTTGCAATTGACATATATCATCAATAAAAATGATATATCCCATTTAAGAATTCCAATAATGGATATCATTTCAAAATAATTTTATGAAAATAGAGCAAAAACAGAATCAATCTTTATTATCATTAAATGAAATCAATAATAAAATATAGTAATCAATGAAAAAAAAAGGAATAGTCTTACTGTTATTCAGTATTTTTTTATATCAACTGAAAGGCCAAGAAATTATTTCAACGGCTGGGAATTTTGATACTGGTGCCACTAAAAATGTTTCATGGACCATGGGTGAAATAGCGGTTGAAACTTTACAATCTGACCAAGTAGTTTTAACACAGGGTTTTCAGCAGTCTAAGATAATAATTACTAAAGTTGAAAAAAGTAAGAAACCGGATTTTAAACTAAACCTCTATCCGAATCCGACAGAAAATGATTTAATAATTGAAATTTTTGATAAGCCGGAAGCTAATCTTAAAGGATATCTTTATACCACAGAAGGTGAATTGATAAAATATGTGAAAATTGAATCGAAAATCACAACGCTTAATTTAGAAAATTTAGTGAACGGTATGTATATTCTAAAAATTTGTAATGCTAAAAACCAAACACTAGTAATTTATAATATTGTTAAACAGTAAAATATATGGTTATGAAAAAAGTAATATCGTTTATTGGGTTAGTTTTCTTCATATTAGATATTTTTTCGCAGTCACCTGATATGTTTAAATACCAAGCTATAATACGAAACAGTAACGGAGAAATTGTTTCAGGTCAAAATGTATCAATAGACATTAGCATTTTACAGGGAAGTACAACTGGCAGTGAAGTATATACTGAAACACATGATTCAACCACCAATCAATTTGGCATGGTTACATTAAACATAGGAGCAGGAAACCAAACAGGATTCGGTTCAATTGACTGGAGTACAGGGCCATACTTTTTAAAGCTTGAACTGGATGGGGAGTTATTAGGAATTACCCAGTTATTGAGTGTACCTTTTGCTAAATATGCTGATAATGCAGGAAATGTTTTTAGTGGAAATTACGATGAGCTCACGAACAAGCCAGATTTAAATAATTATTTAACAACAGAGAGTGATCCTGTTTTTTCTAATTCACTGGCAGCATCAATAACGGGAGAAGATACAATCCGGTGGTCAACCAGTTCTACTTTTAGCGGTGACTTTGGTGACTTGTTGAATGTTCCTGCAGGACTGAGTGATGGAGATGACGACACCCAATTAACCGAAGGAGAGGTAGATACTTATGTAGCTAACAATGGATATCTTACTTCGGAAGTTGATGGAAGTATAACTAACGAAATAGAACTGCCCACTCAAACAGGAAATTCAGGAAAATACCTAACTACAGATGGGACTGATCCAAGTTGGGCAACTGTTAGTGCTGGAGCCTCACAATTAAATGAATTGAGCGATGTAAATACTTCTACTGTAACAAGTGGAAATATATTGGTTGCCGATGGTACCGATTTTGAAAGTGTATCTGTAAGTGGAGATGCAACACTAGCCAGCAATGGTGATTTAACCATTGCTGATAATTCTGTTGATGGAACCGATATTGCATTAGGTTCGGATGCAGCTGGTGATGTTATGTATTATGACGGAACAAATTGGGTTAGGCTAGCCAAAGGAACAAACGGCCAGGTGCTCACCCTTTCCAGTGGAGTGCCTGCATGGGCTGATGCTTCTGGCAGCGGAGGTGTTGATTCAGATGAAAGTGGACTTAAAATTATACGTGGAGAAGTAAGCAGTTCAGGAACAAAATTATATGGCTCAGGTTTTTCATCATCAGGAAGCGGGGGAGCTTATACCATAACATTCAGCTCTGCTTTCTCAGGTATGCCAACTGTTGTGGCTACTTTAAAAGCTAATGATCATTACAGTTCAATTGAAGTGAAAACTATATCAACATCTGGCTGTGATATTAATACCATTGAAACGTATAATGAACTTCTACATGCTGAAGGATTTACATTTATTGCAATAGGGCCAAAATAAAAAAAATTAAAATACAGCACAATTCGTAAAATCATATAATTATCATTTTTTAACCAACTAAAACTTGAAATTTATGGAACCATACATTGGACAAATTATGTTATGGGCGGGCACTTATGCCCCCAGGGGATGGGCTTTTTGTGATGGAGCACTTCTATCAATAGCAGAATACCAGACTTTATATACTTTAATTGGAACTTACTATGGAGGGGATGGAAGAACAAATTTTGCCCTTCCCGATTTACGTGGCAGGGCAGCAATAGGTTTTGGGCAAGGCCCTGGCTTATCTCCTAGGAATCTTGGTAATCAGTTGGGAGAAGAATATAACATATTAGAGTCAAGCCAGCTTCCTCCTCACAGCCATACAGCAAATTTAAAGGGGACATCCACGTCTGCCGATACAAGCGACCCTGATGGTGCGGCATTAGCATCGGGAGGTAAAGATGATGAGTATGCCAATGCAGATACCGATTTATATATGCATCAGGACAGTATTGAAATACCTCCTTCCGGGGGTAATTCAACCCCTGTAAATAATATGCAGCCCTGTTTAGCATTAAACTATGTTATTGCCTTGACTGGAATATTTCCGCCAAGAAGTTAACCCGTGTATACAATTGCATTGATTTGTTTTCTGTTTTTTATTCAAATCCAAATCATTTTGTATATATAACTTATTAACTTAATCACCCGATTGCAAAGACGGAGACTCAAAGTTTCGCCGTCTTTGCAATTGTAATGCTTTAAATATACGCTCACTTAAGGAAAAAGAGCAATACTATTATCTCTTCTTTTATAAGTCAATTCTGACTTGTCTAGGTTATACTAATATAGTATGTTTGTGCTTTAACTAAAAAAGCATATCATGAATATATTACTCGTTGGCTCAGGAGGGCGGGAACATGCGCTTGCCTGGAAAATTGCACAAAGCAAAAAAGTCACTAATCTCTATATTGCTCCAGGAAATGGGGGTACTTCACAGGTTGGGAAAAATGTAAATATACAAGCTGATGATTTTAAAGAAATAGGCAATTTTTCTTTAAATCATAAAATAGATATGATAGTAGTGGGGCCTGAAGACCCTCTTGCAAAAGGTATATATGATTATTTCCTGAAAAATGCCGAACTAAAACATATTCCTGTTATAGGGCCCTCAAAATATGGAGCAAAGCTCGAAAGCAGTAAGAATTTTGCCAAACAGTTTATGTTTCGCCATAAAATTCCAACAGCAAAATATAAAAGCGTTTCTAAAGAAAACTTAAATGAAGGACTTGAATTTCTCAAAGCAACGAACCCACCGTTTGTACTAAAAGCTGATGGCCTTGCTGCAGGGAAAGGTGTTTTAATACTCAATTCTCTGGATGATGCAGAAAAAGAGTTGAATGAAATGCTATCGGGAAAATTTGGAACTGCCAGTGAAACTGTCGTTATCG
>CAZWGG010000401.1:0-5539 GCA_964633305.1 uncultured Bacteroidales bacterium | reverse complement strand
AATAAATTTAAAATACTTCTAACTTCTATTCAAACATTAAACCTAATATGCAGAATATCACCATCTTCAACAATATAATTTTTTCCTTCAATATGAAACTTACCGGCTTCTTTTACCTTATGTTCAGAACCCAACTCAATGAAGTCGTTGTATTTTATTACTTCTGCACGAATAAATCCTCTTTCCAGGTCGCTATGTATTGCACCTGCAGCTTGCTGGGCATTCATTCCTTTTTTTATTGTCCATGCCCTTATTTCTTTTGGGCCAACAGTAAAAAACGAAATAAGGTTTAACATACTATATGCCGAACGAATAAGTTTATTTACTCCAGGTTCTGATAATCCGGAATCTTCAAGAAATTCTTTTCTGTCTGCTTCATTTTCAAGTTCAGCTATATCTTCTTCCAGTTTTCCGGCGATAATAAGTATTTGGGCATCTTTTTTATCCAGTACTTTTTTAACTTGTTCAACATAAGCATTGCCGGTAACAGCAGATTTTTCATCAACATTACAAACATATAATACCGGTTTTACTGTAAGCAGGAACAAATCATCAATGTATTTTTTTTTCTCATCACTGAGCTTTAAATCACGCAAATTCTGAAAATTTTCAAGATGGATTTTGATGTTTTCCAGGACTTCAATTCCGTTTTTTGAGTCTTTATCACCCGATTTGACAATTTTTTCAAGTCGTTGTATTTTTTTCTCAACCGAATCAAGGTCCTTTACCTGTAATTCAAGGTCAATTGTCTCGATATCTCTTACAGGATCCACTGCCCCATCAATATGAGGAAGATCCTTGTCGTCAAAACAGCGTAGTACATGTATTAATGCATCTGTATTTCTAATATCACCAAGAAACTGATTTCCAATTCCTTCGCCTTTGTTTGATCCTTTAGTTAGTCCTGGGATATCAACAATCTCAACAGTTGCGGAAATTAATTTATCGGTCGTTTGAAGTTTATTTAGTTCTTTAAGTCTGGGGTCGGGTACAGTGATAATTCCCTGGTTTGATTTATTTGAACTAAATGCATAATTGCTGGTTTCTCCTTTAGTGTTTGACATACAGTTAAATAGGGTTGTTTTTCCAACATTTGCAATACCGATTATACCACATTTTAAAGCCATAATATTTTAGATAGTTATATAGATTTCTTACAAAAATACATTATAAAATTTTATAACTTTAGAATTAGAAATTAATTAAACAAAACATTTATCAAATTGTTACGTACACACTAAAAACTTTTAGTGCTTGATTTTTGTAATTCAATAATGGGTTTAATTTAAAAGTATACGATAATGAAAAAAAAGATTTTTTACGGACTGCTAGCTTTTTTAGTATTGGTCTTAATTAGCTGTAAGAAAGATAAGGATGATGATCCTTTTAATGCTCCTTATAGCGAGTTGACCGTGGAAGAAAACAAGGATAATGTCGAACAGGAAGGCATTGAATTTGTTGATGATTTAAGAGACCTGCAAGATGCAGAAGCTATTGAAGTACTGGTACAAATGGGTGAATTGATGGGCGGGGAAGATGACCCCATGGCAATTGCCCCTTTTGATGTCGGTTCATCGCTTAAGGGCTCAGAAGCAACTGCTAAAGTATTACTTAATTCATTGAAATCAACTACAGAAGACCCAAACTCTTTTTCGGAAATTTGGGCTGAGATTAAAGCAAGATATACTTGGAACGATCAGGTATTTGATAGTACCGGTTCGGATGATGCCCTTATTATTGAGTTCCCAGGTAAGGAAGGTGATGTAACAAATACTGCTGTATTAACGGTGAATGAATTTGGTGTTGTTGATATTACCGATCCCGTAGAATGGCCTGAAGGTGTTGATCCTGAATTACTAACCAGCCTTCATGCTGAACTTACATATAATGGTGTAACTATAGCTTCTTTTGATTTTGATGCTTCCTACCAATCAAATGGTATGCCTGTTGAAGTAACCGGAACATTAACAATTGCCGATTTTGTGTTTAAAGTCGATGTTCAACATTCTCCTTATTCAAGCGCTTCAATAACTTATAATCTAAAGAAAGGTGACAAATTGTTATTTGAAGTTTATTTATCAGCAAAAGGAAACTGGAGTGACGAAAACATTGAAACAAATGCAGAAGAAAGTCCTGAAGAAATAATTAATTCTGCAAATGCACATTTAATTATACTCAACTTAAAGGTTCTGGGCCAAATAAACATTAAGGCTATTGTTTCAAAACTAAAAGAATTGGAAGAAGATGAAAGTATTACTGATGAAGAATTTTGCGATGCAATGGTTGAATCTATTAACAAGAATGCTAAACTTGTGGTAATATATGTTGATAGCAATACAAAAATTGCCTCGGCAGAAGCTTATACTTACTATGATGAATACAAGCAAGAATATTATCCAAGCATGCGGTTTGTATATGCCGATGGTTCAAAAGTTGATGCTGATACATACTATAATCACGAATTAACAAGTTTTTTTGAAGAGTTAAATGGATTTATAGATGAGTTAAACGCCGAATATAATCTTGAACTTGAACCTGTAGATTAAACAGTTAATTTAAATATTTTATAGAAAAGGCCGGCGTGTAGCACTTCGGTCTTTTTTTATTATTAATAAGCTGTAACCGTGTAAAAAGTCACCCCATAACCACCCCAAACACCCAATCCTTCACTCAAGTTGCTTTTGACCCTTGCATTGCTCGCGGCGAAGGGATTTGATGATGTGATAATTTCTGCCTGTAACGAATCCCAAAATTCGAAATGTTCTTTGTTCATTGTACAGAATTTTACCTGGATAGTATCTCCTTTATTAAAGTACCGGCTTTCTCCAAGCTGAAGAATACTCCCTGTTCCCCTTAAAAGACCAATTTTAACAGTACCACCGCTAAAGACTTTATCTGAAAAAACAGAAATGTAAGAAGGGACATATCGATTGTCTTTTCCCATTCGTCGTGTGAATACGCGGTAGAAATTTTCCTGTCCTGGGTTATCTGTTAGTTGTATCCAAACGCGACCAAGTGTATCATTTCCGGGTTCGTACTGAAACCATACACTATCCAATTTTACCGGGTCGGGGATGGAAGTTTGTGCCGTTATCGTTCTTCCCTGGTACTCAATAATAAGTGTATATATACTGTTAACTTTACCTTTTAAATTATTACTATTGTAAACGAAAGGAGGAAAAAATGAAGTATTGGGCTTAAGGGTTAGGATTTCTTCTTCTTCATCAGTTACTACTGTTACTTTAGCTGATTTAATAGGAATTTTCATGAGTGTTGCCGAATCAAGCTCTGTAAAGTAAGGAACACTATGTGTAAGTAATATTTTTGCTGATAAGTCTTGCTCAATCCACCCTTCAACAACCACTTTAGGTTCTGGGATTGGCATTTCCAGGTCCAATTCTTTTTCACAAGAAACAATTAGAAGTAATATTCCTAATCCACACAAAAATGTTGATTTTAATATGTTATTTTTAGCTACTCTCATTGTACAAATTAAAATTTAAAATTCCATGTGATTGAAGGAATAATGGGAAAAATGGAAACCTGCCGGGCCTTTGTAGTTAAATTGTATTGTTGAATATCCCCGGTAATTTCAAAAAAGATATAAAACGGATTTGGCCGGTTATAAACATTAAATAAACTAAAAATCCATTCCGACTTGTATTTCTGGTTTTTTTTTGCCGTATATGTTACAGACAAATCAAGACGGTGGTAGGGAGGCATACGGAATGAATTGGTTTTACCATACCCATTAATTATATTACCTTCTATTAAATATTTTTCAACAGGAAGGGTTAAAGCATTTCCTGATGAAAAAACAAATGCACCGTCAATTGACCACTTTTTCCCCAGTGAATATGAACCCACTAATTTGATATCATGCCTTCTGTCGTATTTAGCCGGATAAACCATCCCTTCGGCTATTTCATTAAATTGCCTTTCAGTTCGAGATATGGTATAACCTATCCAACCGGTTAATCTTCCCGTGTTTTTTTGAGCAAAGAATTCTATTCCATAGGAACGGCCTTTACCAAAAGCCATACTTTCTTCAAATAAGTTATCGGCATAGCTGTTAATTAACCCATAAAGCAATTCAACCTGGTTATACAATTCTTTATAGTATAAATCGGCATACGTTACAATAGCTTTATTTTTAAAATCTCTGAAATAACCCAGCGTTACCTGCCATCCTCTCTGAGGCTTTAAATAATCTGTACTTGGCAGCCATACATCAAGCGGAAGTGTAACAGCTGATGATGAGACCATATGAACATATTGATTATTGTATTGAAAAGAAAATTTCAAGGATGAATTTGAATCAAGCAAATACCTGGAAGCAATATGAGGTTCAGCAAAAAAGTAAGAACTAAGCCACTCATTTTTTTTATAATGAATAGTATCATTTATTTCCCCAATTTCATTTTTTATGTATTTTTCATACGGCCCTGTATGTGAAAAACCTGTAAGCCTAATTCCTGCATCGGCCTTAACATGTTTACCAATAGAAAATTCATAGAAGCCATAAAGCGCAACCTCATGTGAAAATAATCGTTTATTTGGGCTGAATTTTAGCTCATATTCGTTAACTATGGCACTTAGGTTATTGGGTCGAAATATATGTTGCTGATAATCTAATCCAATTTTATATTTTATATTTCCACTTGGTATTTTAACAAAATAGAGTTTATATCCAAAATCTTCAACACCTGAATATAATCCTATATTTACCTCATTTTGATTTGCCTTAAAATCAAAATTGTACAATGAGTAATAAAAAGTATTTGTTACATAAGCGTTATTTTTAAAAAAATGGCTCCAGTTTATTGAAGCAATACGGTTACCCCAAAAGAAAGCGTTTTTATATTGAACACCAAGTTCTTTCATTGCAAAATCATCTTTCCCCTGGTAAAATGACAGCGATAGCTTATCGTTTTGGCTAAGCCTGTATAATACCTTAGCATTAATATCATAAAATGCATATTTTGAATTATTATACAACGAACTTGTATTTTTGAACAAGAAGCTTGTAACGGGTTTTACAATTTCATCTATATAAGATCTGCGATAGGATATAAGTACAGTACCTCTTTTTTTATTTACAGGTAAGTTTATATTAGCTTTTGAAGAGATTAATCCCAGTGAGCCTTTTATAGATATCCGTTCGGGAACAGTGTCAATAGAGTGAATATCGATAACTGATGCTAATCTGTTTCCATAATTTGAAGGTATACCCGACTTATAAAACTTAACATTTCCTATCACATCCTCGTTAAATACCGAAAAAAAACCTAAAATATGCGAAGGGTTATACACTACGGCATTATCATATAATACAAGGTTTTGATCCGGGCCTCCTCCTCGCACATACATACCCATATCTCCCTCGGTTACTGTTTGAATTCCCGGTATATATTGCAAAGCCCTAATTGGGTCGTGTTCACCCATTAAAGGCGGTAGCATTTTTAGTTCTCTTGGAGAAAGTTCGACCATTCCAGGTGATATCCCTTTTGATGATTCGCCTTCTTTTCTTTTTTTTACA
>CAZWGG010000400.1:0-5541 GCA_964633305.1 uncultured Bacteroidales bacterium | reverse complement strand
TAAATGACATTTGGGGTAAAGCTTTGGCCATCAGGGAAAGCTTCAAGCCTCCTACCTTGCCATCACGAAGCACGGTTAGGGCTACACTGCTTTAAAAGAACTCTATACATAATGTTTGAATATACAAATGGGATTATCAACCAAAATATTTATCAGGGAAATTCACAAGGTATACTTTGCAGGTTGAACGGGTAAGTGCTGTGTATAACCAACGTAAATATTCGGTATTGACCATGTTTTCATTAATATATCCCTGATCAATAAAAACAACTTTCCACTGTCCTCCCTGGGCTTTATGGCAGGTTACCGAATAGGCAAATTTTACCTGGAGTGCATTAAAAAACGGATTGTTTTTCACCATATCGTAACCTTTTTTCTTAGGTTTAATATGGGAATAATCATTATAAATAGTGTAAAAAAGGTTTCTGTTCTGTTCGCTTGTTAAAGAGGCGGTATCAACACTTAGGGTGTCTAATAACAGTTTGGTTTCAATTTCAATATTATAATCTATCATTCGCACAGTAACTTCAGCAAACCTGTAACCAAATATATCATAGTATTTTTTGATTTTTAGTATTTCAATAATATCGCCATTTGCAATAAAATCAACTTTTTCATTTTCTTGTAGCCAAAAATAATTGTTTTTTACAACCATAAGCAGCTCACCCTTTACAATTTCTTCTTCCCAGGAAAATATATTATTGCGAATTCCTGCATTATATTGGTTAGCACGTTTATTTGAACGGTTAATGACAATTGTTTGTTCTATACCATATTGGTTATAAGCATCTCCTATTTTTTCAGCAAGCTCTGTACCTGTAACCCTAACAATATCTGAAAAACCTGATACACAGAACTTAGGGAGATTCTCTTTATTAAGTTTAATAGATCTTCTTAAACCCGTAGCATTCTCCAGGATACCCGAGGCTTTCTCCTGTCTCACAACATCGGTTATTTCACATTCATGTACATTCAATAGATAAGTTTCAAGAAAATTTTTATTAAGGGCAGGACTTATTGCCAAACCAACAGGAGGTAATTGGGCCGTATCTCCTATTAGTATCAATTTGCAATTATTGTTATTATACACGTATTGAACCAAATCATCAAGTAACCGTCCTGTTCCGAAAATAGCAATTTCATTTGATTGATTTGAGATCATTGAAGCCTCGTCAACAATAAAAAATGTATTAGTATGAAGGTTGTTATCCAGCGCAAATCTGCCAAATCCATCCTTTGAAGATTTCTGTCGGTATATTTTTTTATGGATTGTATATGCCGGTTTTCCTGAAAACTGATTGAGTATTTTAGCTGCCCTTCCTGTTGGTGCAAGTAGTACCGATTTAATGCCATATTCATCAAAAGTTTTTACCATCGCACTAATCACAGTAGTTTTGCCTGTTCCTGCATATCCTTTTATAAGAAATAAATTGTTGCTGGTATTGTTGGCAACAAATTCAGATAATTCACCTATTAATTTATGTTGAGAAGGGGTTGATGTATGGCCTAACTTCTGTTCAATCTTTTCAGCAAGATGATTTTTTATCATTTGCAGGTAATTATTATCATGTTAGAATTTTTTATCAAAATTTTTTTTTTAAATTCGCAAGCATGATTTTTTATCTATAATTAAAAAGCTAGACCATGCTGACATTTATTTTAATTATTGTTATCGCTGTTGTTATTTTAGGAGGTTTATCCATATTTCTGATATATAGATATCCCAAAATTAAACCATTTTTACAAGTATTTTTTGCTTTATGTATTATTGTTTTAGGATACCTGCTTGTTGAAGGTATATTAAAACCAATCCGTTTCAATAAAGAAGTTGAAATAAGGGAAGATGCTGCTATTAAAAAGCTTATTGATATCAGAACAGCCCAGGTAGCCTATAAAGATGTTCACGGTAAATTCACGGGAAGTTTCGATACTTTAATTGATTTTGTAAAAAACGATTCCTTTGTTATAACAAAGAAAGATCCGCAACCCGGTTGGGATCCTGATGTCTACACAGAAAAACAAGCTATAAAAAAAGGTCTAATAAAAATTTCAACATCTAAACATAGTGTGTTGGATTCTTTATTTAGAAAAGATTACCCAATAGATAAAATCCGCTATATTCCCTATACAAAAGAAAACAAATTTGAGATGGGGGCCGGCGAGGTAATGACCGGATCAAATGTTAAAGTCAAAGTATTTGAGGTTTACGCTTTGTATGACAGTTTATTAAACGGATTAGATGAGCAATTAATCACCAATTATATTTACGAAAAAGAGAAAGTTACAAAATTTCCTGGTCTGAAAGTTGGTTCGCTTCAAGATGCGACTAATAATGCAGGTAACTGGGAAAAATAAAGCCAGCTTATGGCTGATTTTAATCTCTTAGATAAATTATTCACAAAAAATAAAACTTCTTCATATCATCTTTCTATCCAGGTTGATCTGGAGGGGTTTTCTTTTTGCGTTCTTGATATTGAAAAAGACCTGTATATTGCTTTAAAAAAATACCCGTTTGACAAGATTAAAGATTTAGAAAACCTGGTTGACCGGGTTGATTTTCTTTTTAAGAATGACGACATTTTAAAAAATCCATATCAAAGTATATCTTTTGTTTACTTAAGCCAGAAATCTACCCTGGTTCCCGATGCATTTTTTGATAAAGAAAATTTAAAATCTTATTTTGAATTCAATCATAGCCTTGATGAACTTGACGAAATACACTTCAACCATATTCCTGCTATTCAAGCATATAATGTATTTGCCATTCCAAACTATCTTGCCAACCAGGTTTACAATGAGTATAATAGGGTGAAATTTTTCCATCAGGCTACTCCTTTTATCAATTCAGTTATTAAGGGGTTCAGTCAGTCATCGGGTATTCATATTAATCTTAATAATAATTTCTTCGATATAGTTGTCAAACAAAACAATAAGTTAAAACTTTATAATACGTTCTTATATAAGAATGAAACCGATTTGTTGTATTTTCTTTTTTATGTTATAAAACAATTGAATTTAGATTTAGATACCATTTTATTAACCCTCTGTGGCGAACAAAGTAATAAATTTATATTTTTTGAAGCTATTAAAAAATATGTTCCCGGCATTATGTTTTTTGAGCCTGTGTCTCCGGGTTTTAGCAGTGTATTCGAAAAAATCAGTGTTCATAAATTCTTTAACTTGTTTTATTTATACAATTGCGAATAATTAGTGGAAAATACAAAGGCAGGCATATAAAGGTACATAAAAATTTTAAAGCAAGACCTACTACCGATTTTGCCAAAGAAAACCTGTTTAACGTGTTGAATAACTATTTTGATTTTTCAGAAATCAGCGTGTTAGACCTTTTTTCAGGAACAGGCAGTATTAGTTACGAATTAGTATCACGTGGATGTGTTTCTGTGGATTTAGTTGAAAGTGATTTTCACTCATATGAGTTTATTAAGAAAATAATCAATGACTTACATATGAATGAAATCCAGCCTTTCAGGGCTGACGCATTTAAGTTCATACAACACTGCCCGAAAAAATATGACCTGATAATTGCTGACCCTCCTTACACGCTTGATAAAATTGCTGATCTTCCCTATTTAATCTTTATAGCGAACATTTTAAAACCTAATGGATGGTTTATTTTAGAACATTCAAAGAATTACAATTTTTCTAATCACCCAAATTACCGGGAATTAAGAAAATACGGAAGTGTGAATTTTAGCATTTTTGCAGAAAAATAAATTTAATATTTTTTTTAACTTTGATATTTTCACATATATATAACTTCACATGAAAAGTGATGATTATTCAAATGTACAATTAGTAATCTTAGTCATTTCCCGAATTCTAATAGGTTGGTATTTCTTATATGAAGGTATAGTAAAATTACTAAATCCAAATTGGTCGTCTTTAGGATATTTACTTGATTCTAAAGGACTTTTTTCAGGATTATTCCATGCTTTAGCTTCAAGTTCAACTGTTCTTTCTGTTGTTGATTTTTTAAATATTTGGGGGCTAATTGCAATAGGATTGGGCTTAATTCTTGGTATGTTTACAAAAACGGCATCTATTGCTGGCGTTGTTTTACTTAGCTTATATTATTTATCACATCCTGCAATAATTGCGGCTGAATATGTCCTACCTTCGGAAGGGAATTACTTATGGGTCAATAAGACCTTAATTGAAGTATTTTTATTATTGATACTTATATATTTTCCAACCGGGGAAATAATTGGGGTAGACAGGTTTATATATTCGAAAAAAAGGGTAACAGATTAAACAATAATTTTTTTAGAATGAAGGAGGGTAAAGAAACTATCCATAGTGAGAAGAACAGTAAAAAAATTAATAGACGTGATGTTTTAAAAGGACTGGCTACTATTCCTGTTTTAGGGGCTTTTCTATATGGAGTTTTAAAAAAACGAAGATATGATAGTTTAATAAAAAACAACTTATTAAATGAGTTGGGTTTAAGTACTGACACTGATATACATCCTGTTACAGGTAAAAATAAATTGACTGGAGATCAGCTAAGAATTGGTATCATAGGATTTGGTGGACGTGGAGAGCACTTAACAAGGGCCGCTGGCTATGCTCATCCCGATGTAATTGAAGAATGGAAGCAAGCAGCAGCCAAAGACAGTAATGATAAACGATATACCGATTATTTAGCACAAGATGATTTAAATGTTGTTATTAATGGTGTGTGTGATGTTTTTGATATCAGGGCTGAAAGAGGTTTGTCCGCATCAGGTAATCATGAAAGAAAAGGGAATGATGTAAAGCTACCTAAACCCGCTAAACGATATAAAACTTACAAGGAATTATTAGCAGCAGATGACATTGATGCCATAATAATAGCTACTCCGGATCATTGGCATACACAAATAGCTATTGATGCCGCAAAATTGGGTAAACATGTTTATGTGGAGAAAGGTATGACGAGAACAGTTGAAGAGGCTTTTCAATTGTATAAAGCTATAAAAGATAATGGGATAATATTTCAGTTAGGTCATCAGGGCAGACAAACAAGCAGTTATAAAAAAGCCAGGGAAATTATTCAGAAAGATATTTTAGGCAAAATAACCTTAATTGAAGTATGTACAAACCGGAACCATCCGAATGGAGCCTGGGTTTACGACATACACCCGAAAGCCAGTCCTGAAACAATTGATTGGAAACAATTTATCGGGCCAACAAAATGGCATCCGTTTAGCCTTGAACGTTTTTTCCGCTGGCGCTGTTGGTGGGATTATGGGACCGGCTTATCAGGAGACTTATTTACACATGAATTTGATGCAATAAATCAAGTACTTGACCTTGGTATTCCAAGGTCAGCTGTGGCTTCAGGAGGCATCTATTTTTATAAAGACGGACGTGAAGTTCCCGATGTATTTCAGGCTGTTTTTGAATATCCTGAAAGAGATATGACTTTGATGTATAGTGCCTCATTATCAAGTGATAGGTTTAGAGGGAAGGTTATTATGGGGCACGATGGTCATATGGAAATGGAGAACACATTAACAGTTTATGCCGACAGACATTCTA
>CAZWGG010000399.1:1852-5544 GCA_964633305.1 uncultured Bacteroidales bacterium | reverse complement strand
CTTTGCAGAATTTATAATTAAATAAAGGATCAACGACAGGATAAAATAGGCGGGCAAGAAGATCACGGCTGTAAGTTACAATATCAGCGTCATGTAATGCTACGGCTTCAGACTTGCCGGAGGCATTGAAATAACCGAAACAATACCAGGCGTTGCGGCCCTTACCCATTTCTTTTGGAGCAATTTGTTTTTCAAAAAGAAGCTTGTCAAGAGCTTTCATACGGGGGCCATCATTCCATAGTATACGATGGTGTTGGGGAAGACGTGAAAAATACTTTTTTGCATGGTTAAATTCGGTTTCATTTGCCATGTCAAGGCCAATGATTATCTCATTTAAATAAGGGACCTCCACAAGTTCATCCACAATGCTTTTTAGAGCCGGGGTCTTCAATTCCGAATATAAACTAGGAATAATAAGTGACATAGGCCTTCGTTTTGAAAACTCAATAATTTTCTTCTCAAGTTCTTCAACAGGCCGGCTTCTGAAGTTATGAAGAGTGGTTACTACACCGTTTTGATAAAAATCACCCATTACATTGTATTTTAAAGGGTTAACAATTAAAACTCGTTTACAAAATTCGGGTAAACATATTAACTATCAAAGGAGAAAGTTTTTTTGCAATAATTTTATGATCAAGTTTTTTATTTAAAATTTCAAGGTTATTCTTTACCATCATATTTCTCAGTAAAGGGTTCATCAGTATTTGATAAGCTTTATCAACCAGTTCCTGTGTTAAATTACCATTTTCAATGGCCGGAAGGTCAAAGCCCAGTTGTTCTATGTCTTTTTTGAATACATCATACTTATTGATAACTACAGGCAAACCGAAAGAGATCATTTCTAGCAGGTTGTTCCCATATCCTTCTATTTCGCTGAAGTATGTTCCTATACCGCCATACGATGCAATAATTGATGGAACTTCATAAAAATTGTAATATTTTTTGTCAACTATTATATCCCGGTGCGATAAGATGCAATCTTCACCAAATACAATCAATACATTTGATTTGGTGTCTTGTTTGAGTTTATTTTTATAATACTCCAACAGGAACTCTTTATATTGAACTTGTTCGTCACCCGAATGGCCACTGACTAGGAGTGTTATGCATTTTTCCTGGTTATTTTCTTTGTATTTCTTTTCGAGTTTAAAGGCAAAATCTATAGCCAGTTCAATTTTTTTACGTGGTACTATACGGGTATGTTGAAGCAGGATTACCGTATCACTAATTTTAAATCCTTTGCTTTCTATTTGGCTTAAAAGTCCAATATCTCGAATAAAAGTATTGTTATAATTATCTTGTTCAGGAAAAATAACCCGGGCTGAATTCCAGTCTTGCTTTTTCCAATCCCAATCTATACTACTCGTATTAGGAACAACAATTGACCTTTGGTTAAAAAAAGTATCGAGCTTTGCTTTATTATATTGTTCAAATAGTTTTTTTGCAAGTTTCGGTTGCTCACTGTTTATAAACGCAATTCCATCAATATAGGTACCTGGAAGGTATTTAAGGTATTTTTTAATTACCGGGTTTGGGTTTTTAAACCGTTCACGTTCAAAATAAGAATCGTGCCACCATACTAACAATTTGGGCCATATTATCCCCCTGTTTCTTAATTCTTCGAAATAATATCCAAGTCCAACGGCAGTGATAAAGTTATAAGGATGTGATGTATTGTGGGCTATTAATAAGTCAATTTTATGATGTTGGATAAATCTTCTTATCACATCTTTTGCATATAGTGCATTTTCATGAATATACTTGTCAAGCCACTCCGGAGGATCTGAAGAGAAATAGTCAATAATAGTTTTATGAACTTCATTCTTATGCCAGAAGATTTCATTAGTTTTTGCATTAAACCGGGGTGAAGTATGGGCAGCCAGAAAATAGATGTTTCCAAGTTCAATGCCAATGTCATTCACCATTGCATTCACAGTTTGGTCAATTACAATGGATACCCCATCATTTTTCCCTATCAGGGAATGTAAAACTCCAACATTAAGGTGAGAAATGTTCATTTGCTAATTATTTCTAAAAGTTGTAACAATTCTGTTATTATAAAATCTGGTTTTATGTTCTTTATTTCGTTCATATTATTTCTTAGTCTTAGCGACCGCTTATCACCGGCAAACAAAGCGGTTTTAAACCCGGTTCTTTTTGCCGGATAAATATCATTCAACATATCATTTCCTACAAATAAAACTTCTTTTGGGTTAACATCAAATTTTTTTTTCAAAGTCGGCACGAGTTTAGAAAACAAATAAACATCTGGCTTGCTACGTCCAAATTGATAAGAAAAAACGGTTAAATCTTTTTCAAATTTATCAACATCACCTGTTTTTTTTAACCCACCGGAAAGAAAATAGTTCAATAATACAGGTGTGTAAAATTGTGCATTGGAAACAATTCCTATGGGAATTGTTTTTGATCTCAATTGGTCAAGAATATCTTTAAACCCTGGCATGGGATACACTTTATTACTGATAAATTCAAAAACCATAGCCAGCTTTGTAACATCAATGTGGTTTATATCATAAATAAGTTTTTGTTTTTCAGCAAGTTGAAGTACAGTTTTCCATATTTCTCTTATTTCAATTTCAGGATAGGAAATGTTATTTTTCCTGCTTGTTTCCAGGCTGGTTAAAACAACCTGTTTCAGATAATCGATTAATTGGTTAGGTATTTCAAGTTCATTTTCAGCAGAAGAGATAAGCTTAACTCCTGAAATTTCAAAGGCATTTTTCAGGTTTTCTGCACTTAGAACCGCCTTATCTATATCGCCCGATTCTGAAATAAGTAATGTTCCATAAATATCAAAAAGACAAATTTTTATTGTATGATCTTTATGTAAATTGGGACTTATTCCGGTAGGAATTGGGGTTAATATTTCCAGGTTATCCAATAAGTCTTTGATATATCTCATTCAAACGTTCTCCATACTTTTCAAGTGAATATTTTTCTTGTATTACCTGCCGGTTCTTCTTTATTACTTCCTCAGAAATTTCATCAAGAAAATTTGTAAGAAAGGGATTAGATATAAATAAGGAATCTCTTTTACATTCATCATGAATAATTTCTTGTATTAAATTTTTTTGTTCGCAGATTGTAAGTTCTTTAAAGTCAATATTGCCTGAGGGGTCGCTCACCAATAATTTATCATAAAGAAGCGGAAATAATATACCTGAGTTTTTAATATCGGTTGTTACATAATCTATATTTCTGCCAATAACAGGAGTGCCCATTAACCAGGGCTCAAGGTATGCCATACCAAAACCTTCACGTATGCTGGTTGTAATGCAGAAATCAGACCCCAGTATTAGTTCTTCGAAATCGACTTTTGTTCCGGCCTCAAATGCTATGTCAATCTCATTATCGTAACAGAATTCTTTCCAGCTTTCATAATCTTCAATCTCCAGCGGATTTTTAGGGGGTTGGGTTACTATCCAATTAGCCATATTGGAATATAACGCAGCAAATAATATAAATTCGCCTATGTTTTTTCTTTTTATTACCCTAACAGGATATGTAACTATTTTTTTTGAAGAATCAATTGATAACTTTTCAGCCAATTTTTCTTTAATATTTTCTTTGTTGGAAAAAGAAACTTTGCTTTCAAGATCAACCGGATTTGGTAGAAGAAAACTTCTGTTTTTCTCAACCCCAAAGTTTTTTAAACGGCCAAGATCAAAAGC
>CAZWGG010000399.1:0-1842 GCA_964633305.1 uncultured Bacteroidales bacterium | reverse complement strand
ATATAAAGAAATAATTTTTTAGGTTAGGATACAAGACTGTTTGAAGATTTTCTCCAAAGCTTTCTTTAATAATTTTTTTCAGGAATTGCCAATTAGCTTGCCTGTCTTCTGCAAAATCATGACAATGATTTACCACGTTAAATCCTTTACAAGCAAGACGATAAAAAGCTAATGTCACTAAAGGATTTTTCCCCAGGTTAATGTTATGGGCATGCAGGATATCACCGGGGTTTATGTATTGGGTAAAAAATGTGGAAATCGTATTGAATTCATCCGTTAAAAATTCCGAACTATATTCTTCATCTTTAAGATAATTCAATATAGAATTTTCTATAAGGGCCACCCCCATCTGTTCAAACCTATTTTTGTTCATGGCGCTACCTGTGATCACAAGTAACTCAATGCCGGGATTGTTTTTTTTCAGGCTTTGTATCTGAGATTCAATAATTCTTGTAACCCCGCCCGGATTCAGATGATGATGAAAAATTACTATACGCATATAGGTTTACTAATTTGGTTCGAAAACTAATTTATTTCATTAATTTTTGCAACTAATCCTGTAAAAATATATAACACGTATATGAAGTGTATGTTTAATTTTAGGGATCACGGGATGAAAAATAGAAAATTATGCAGTAAAACTTAATCTTATAAAGATATTATAAGATTTTAGTGTAGAACTTTTATCAATAAGAATGATTATTCAATCACTAATTTCTTTATTCTTTCAAAATATATTCATAGAGATTTCAGATAACCTTATCAGGGTTTTTACTTTTTATTCTTACATTTAAGGTACCTTTTTTGTTCTTGTATTATCTCCCAGCAGTCTGATTTTTTGATTTTTTCTTTAGAAATACCCCGAGGTTGATGCCCATCTTCGATAATTAAGATACTTCCTGGTTTTCCAATCCTGTTTAATTCTTTTAAAAACCCGATTGTGTCTTTTACCATGTGAAACATATCAATCGCAAAAATCAAATCAGCAGCACTTGTATCTATTTCAACGGTTTTTCCATCTGTTAAAATTGGTTTTACATTGTTTAATGCATATTTCTTTATACGTTTTTCAACCGAGGCAATGGCTAGTTCATGAATGTCGACTGCATAAATCAATCCTTTATCACCAACTAATTCAGAGGCTTTTTTAATATACTCACCCGGCCCACATCCATAATCAATCACTACAAATCCCGGTTTAATTCCAAACGTGTTAATGTAGTTATCTACAGGTTTGAAGAAATAATAGATCTTAAAAAACAACTTCATCAAACGAAATACGGCAGCCGGCATTTTGTCGATCTCATTTCCGCTTATTACTTTTTTCATAGTTATCTACTCTTTTGTTGTTCAACCAGTTCAATTGTATGTGTTAGCAATTCTTTTCCGCCAACAGCACCATGGCCGGGAACTAAAGTTTCAACATCAGGATATGCTGATAGTATATTCTTTATAGTCGTGTCCCATTCATTTAATAAGGCATCTTTCAAATTTCCTAAATTATTTGCATGATACGATTTTACCAAACAACCGCCAAAAAGAATTTTTTTCCCGGGAATCCATACGGTAATGTTATCAAATGTATGTCCGCCACCAAAAAACCTGCATTCAATTTGTTCCCCGTTGAAATTAAAAGTTAGTGAACCGGTAAAGGGTGTTGAAGGAACAGGTAAACCAAGCTCTTTGCATTTGTCAATTGTCATTGAATTGGCAATTGATTCTATTTTTTTGCTTTGTATGTAACCCAATCCACCTAAACAGTCTGCATGATAATGCCCGACGATCAGTTTTTTTATTTCAACATGTATTGAATCTTCCAGATATTCTGTTAATCGCCTGGTT
>CAZWGG010000398.1:0-5561 GCA_964633305.1 uncultured Bacteroidales bacterium | reverse complement strand
TTAATAAAATAAAGTTTAATTCTGTTATTAAATGTTATAGTATTGCATATATCAGTAATATACTAAAATGTATTATGGAGATATCTGAAGTTCAATGTCTTGAAGCTTATAATATTGTTATTGAAAGAATAGAAAAACTATTAAAAGAGGTAGGAAATACAACAAATCCTTGTGACCCTAAATGTATTGAACTTGATAAGCTTTCTGCCTTTGTGGTAAAATATGAAGTATTTTTTTCTGCTGCCCAAAAACCGACTTTGCAAGAGGTTATTGAGTTAGAAATGTTTGAAAAAAAACTTACAATTAAATCTCTTGCTGAATTGCTTGGAACAAAAGCCTCACAAGTGAGTGAATATTTAAGAGGAAAAAGAGAGATTAGTCTAAAAGTTGCTAAAGCATTATATCAAAAGTTAAATATTGATCCTGAGATAATCTTAGGATAAAGTGCATCATATTATTGAAAAAATATCAAGAATTGAAAATGGGTTCAAGCCCATTGAGTTTGAAGCAAAAAAGATAATTGATTCCAATAACGTTCAACACTCAATAAATTTGGCCGTTGAGTTGTTAAAAAGTGAAACATACCAAGTTCGAAGTTTAGCTGTATTTCTACTCGGATACATAGCAGCAAAAGATTCAACAGCATTGCAAATACTACAAACTAAGGTAAGCAAGGACATCAGTTGGCAGGTACAGGAAATTCTGGCTAAATCTTTTGACCAATATTGTAAGGATATAGGATACGAAAAATCCCTGCCAACTATTAAAGAATGGTTGCAACATGATAATCCTAATGTTTGCCGCGCTGTAACAGAAGGATTACGCATTTGGACTTCACGCCCTTTTTTCAGAGACAATCCGCAAATAGCTATCCGGCTTATCAGCCTGCACAAAGCAAACGACAGTGAATATCTCAGAAAATCAGTTGGAAATTCACTTCGTGATATTTCAAAGAAACACAAAGAACTTGTTGAAAAAGAAATATCTACATGGGATTTATCCGATAAAAAGTTGCGTTTTACTTATAAGCTTGTAATGAAAAATACTAATAAAAAAATAGGATTTTAGCCGGTTCATCCATCTCAATAGATAGAATGAAAATCAAATTATTAATTATCTGTTTACAGTTTTTCCTGTTACATTTTTTCAGTGAGAAGCTAATAGCCCAGTCTGAAATAAACTATATTTCTGCATTAAAAGACACATTGCATTCACTTTCTGTTCGAACCAATAACGAATTTTTCCAATTGCATTGTGAATCGATGATTGAAGTTATTGACGGAAAAACCATATTTTCAACAGCCGATTCAGCTTTTCTTAAAGATACTTACATTGCATTTAATAATGAGGATGATACAGCCAGTGCAAAACAACTCTCAACATACCTCGAAAGAAGACGTCCCTTTATTCTTGCATGGATATCACCAACAGACGGACAAGTATCTTTTTCATGGTTTACTCCCCCTGCCAACTGGAAACCTGATAAAAAATACCCGTTA
Source organism: uncultured Bacteroidales bacterium (assembly GCA_964633305.1). Classification (GTDB taxonomy): domain Bacteria; phylum Bacteroidota; class Bacteroidia; order Bacteroidales; family UBA10428; genus CAZWGG01. The sequence continues at coordinate 4,062 of CAZWGG010000398.1, read as the reverse complement.
TATGTGCAACTACATGGATTTTGGAAAGTGGCTTCAAATACAATTGAATACATGACTTATCCTTTTTGATATGCCTGTTTATTTTGTTTGCGGAATATTTGATTGGAATTTAAGAATAAATAAAAAGACATACCGTTTGCTTACAGAAGCAGAAAATCAAAACCTCGCTTTTGTTACTTTTCCGGGCAGGCATGTTTACCGCCAAAAAGATATTGAGAATATGTATTTATGGATGCATACATTTGGAAATACTGGCAGAGACTTTTAATTCAGGAGATATTTACATAACCTCTACTATAAAAAAGCTTTGCATATCCAAACCTTTTTACTCAATTTAATCATATAAATGATTCTTCGATTAGCAAAATGTTTTTCTTCAGCTTTGTTAAAAAGAAGCTACCTTATTTCAATTATCTTATTCTCCTCTTTGATAGTATTTTGAGCATGGTCTTCGGTAAAAAAATAGAAATCCGGTTTTCCGATTATTACATCCTGTAACAATTTTCATGTATCATTTTCCACTGTTAATCTCCTCTTCAAAAATATTTAGTGCAGAATACAAAAATATTTTTTAACTTAAATAAAATATCTGATCCAACCAGTTTAATGTAAAAAATATAGTATTATGAAAGAACTCAACCTACCTTTCAGGTATGTAATTTTTTTTTTGTTTGTAAGTTTTGCTTCAATCCATTTAGCAAGTTTTTTCTCAGTTTTATAAAGGTACAGAAGCAAAACAAATTGTTGAAAACAGCAAAAAGGAATAATTAAACATTTTTTTTGATATTAAGATTTAATTATAAAAGACAGTAGGAAACAATCAATCATCATAAAAAAATAATATTAAAATTTGTTAAGTAACAAAATAAAGTCTGCTAAAGCAACAAACTGTCATCTATATTTTTTTATTACTTATAGAATTAGTATCTTAAAGATAGTTAATAAAATTTTTGTTATAATCTAAATTAAAACCTTAAAAATTATGAAAAAGAAGTTTACATTTATTTTAGCCATCTTTTTTGCTTTGTTCGTAAATGTAGTTGCAAAAGCAAATAACACTTATACCATTATCTATAAAAAAGATACAGTTATAGGGAAATTAAAAAGAACAGAGATTAAAGTACAAGTAGGTGATAACCCCCTTAACGCCTTTAAAATTCATAGGGTTGTACGAGTAGGTAAATGTATGGCCAATAAAGGTGCAATCATTCTTCTACCGGCTTCATCTTCAACTTTTAGGCAATACGAATACGACGAAAATGGAATTTATGCACATTCTTTTGCCGGATTTTTTGCTTCAAGAGGGTATGATGTGTTTGGGTATTCACCACGAACAGAAGCATTTAATTTTGGCGAATGCAGTAGCGGACTGGTTGATTGTTCGATAATGAAAGAATGGGGATTTCAAACCACTCTTAATGATTTGGAGTATCTAAAAGAATATGTAAAGAAATTTCATAAAAACCAAAAGCCTGTTTTAGGCGGTTTTTCATTAGGTGCTGAGCATACCATTGCAAGTATTAATTTCCATCCTAATGATTATGCAGGGGCCATTATTTGGGAAGGCGCCCTTTACTCTGAAGATACTGAAGTAAGAACAGGAAATGAATTAGTTACCATGTATATCGATTCGCTTATGAATAATGGTATCTACTTTGAGAGTGAGATGGAAGGCCTGATGTACTTATTTGAATTAGCCATTACCGATCCGGACGGACTTAGCCCCCTACCCTCATTGCCCCCCGGAACAACAAACTGGGAAGCTTTTGTGTTAACTGTTACCACTCCTCGACCTGTTCCCCCATCAAATGTTCCTAATAATACATACTTAATAAAAAAACCTGGTGTAATAGATTTTCAATATGCTTCTTTTGAAAGATTAGCAGCATTAAGCCAATCATTACTTCCTTATGAAAGCTTTCAACAATTGAAAGATGAATCTACTTCACTGGCAGGTGACAGGACTTACACAAATAATTTGCATAAATTCAAGGGCCCTGTTTATGTTATTGGTGCCGGTCATAGCTATGGAAAATACATGAAAGATAATATAGACTTATTTGGTTCTCACAGAATAACCTGGAATTATAATAGACAGTTCGGTCATCTCGATCGTTATTTGTCTCCTTATCACAGGCAAATTTTGGAATATCCGCTATTGTCTTGGTTAAACGGGGTATTTAGTCATAGTAAGCAAAAAAGTACAATGGAAAATGAAGAACAAGGTACTTTAATTACTGGCATTAATGATCCGGTTTTGTATCCAAATCCTGCTACTGATGCAATATTCGTAAACTACGAATTGCCCGAAAACGGAAAAGTTAATCTATTTATTACCGATATTACAGGCAGAAAAATAATGAATTTAATTGATAATGAAGACCAGGTAGCCGGTAAATATGAGTTACCCTTTAATTTAAGCCAGTTAAATACAGGAGTGTACTTTTATGTGTTAGAAATTAACGACCACACAAAATCGGGCAAATTTACGATTGTAAAATAGAAAAAGGTTTATAAGCAATGGATTTCAATTGTCGTCTCTACATTGCATCTTGACAATTTTATTTTCATTCTTCTTTGAAAATAAAGATTTTAATTTTCAAAGAAGAATGAAAATGTCAACGTGTTTGATTCTTAAAATTTGAGATAAAAATACTATTTGGTTTTTATTCTTTATTATTCTTTTCCTCTCTCATTTCAAAAGCAATACCCGAAAATCCACCATAAGTTGTTTCATTTGCATATATAATATGTTTTAATTCCCACGCTATTCCTTTATACGTGCCATACTGGTCAAACATAAAACCTGCATCCTTAAGTTCTTGCCCAAAAATATCCCTGGTTTCAGGGTACAGTTGTTGAATGCTTTTTCCTTCAATGGTTGCTTCAGTTAGTTCCATGAGTTTAAGTCCATTACCAGAAATGTGCTGGATAATTCCATTTTGATCTATTTTATAGAACAAAATAGGAAGACTTGAAGTAAACTTGTTTATTATTCTATCATAGAGTTTAACTTCAAATTCTGCATTTTTTTGTTCGGTAATATCCCATGTAATTGCCATACTGCCAACAATATCTCCTTTTTCATTTTTTAGTGGTATTCTACTGGTCGATCCCCAAGAAATTCTACCATCTTTTAATTTAAGAAGTTCCTCTTTAGCGAATATTGAAACCCCCGAACGTAACATTTTCTTCTCTTCTTCCAGTGCTTTTTCGGAGTGTTCACTACCAAAAATATCTAAATCGGTTTTTCCAATTATTTCATCCTGGTTTTTAATTTTTAATGCTTTTATTTTTGTTTGATTTACTCTTATATACCTACTTTCATGGTCTTTAAATGTAACACGTGCAGATAAATTATCCATTAATGTATTAAACATAATCGATTCCCATTCCAGCAAGTTTTGCTTTTCTTTAAGTTCTTCATTATTTTTTTTCATTTGCAACAACAGCTTCTTTTCATGTTCCCTGTATACTTCTTCTCTTTTGGCATCTTCTTCTTTAATACGTGCCATTTCTTCCTGTGTAGCCTTAAGTTCTTCCAGGTTTTGTCTCATTTCTTCTTCCTGGGCAGAAAGCTCCTCAGCCCTTTCATTCGATTCTTCCAACAGTTGTTTGGTACGCATATTCAGCTTAACCGAATTTAATGTTATTGATATGTTGTCGGCAATTTTTTCAACAAATTCAATTACATAGGGTTTAAATTCATTAAATGATGCAAGCTCAATAATACCAGCCACTTCATCATCAAATTTCATTGGCACTATTAACAAATTTTTCGGAGTAGCTTTGCCTAACCCTGATGTGATCTCAATGTAATCTTTAGGTATGTTTTTCAATAATATAGTTTTCTTTTCGAGAACACAATTACCAAGTAACCCTTCGCCAATTTTTATTTCTTTCTTCAAATGTTTTTGTCTGTCATAGGCGTACGCTGCTTTGAGGTTTAGAAGTCTTTCTTCATTTTCTTCATCCTCAAGAAGAAATAATCCTCCCTGGTTTGCAGATAAATATTCGATAAGGTTTTTAATAATATTATATGTAAATTTTTCTATATTATCA
>CAZWGG010000397.1:0-5577 GCA_964633305.1 uncultured Bacteroidales bacterium | reverse complement strand
ATTTTCAAGGCAAGAATAACGCAGTATTTGGCGTTTTCTTGCAAAGACTAAGTAGTAATTTTTGTTCGTATGATTAGAAGGGTATCAAAAAGTTTCATTTTTGGCATTCTGGTATTGTTGAAGTGCGGATAATATAAAATTTAACCTGACAAATTGGGTAGTTCGTTAGAGGGGATATAGTTTTAATGAAATGATCCAATTATATCATTTATTACCACGGCTGCACAGTAACATCCAAATATCGGCGGCATATAAGAAATTGTCCCTACTACCGATCTTTTGTTATCTGTGCCTTCTGTTTCTATGATAGCTTTTTTGGAAACACGCTCCGGTGAATATACCACCTTAATGCCTTTAAATATCCCCTGCCTGTGTAAATATTTCCTAACCATGGAAGCAAACTTGCAGTGATGGCTTTCTGAAATATCTGCTATTTCAATTTTATTTGGATCAAGCTTGCCTCCTGCCCCCATTGAGCTTACTATTGGAAAGCTTTTTTTCAATGCTTTTGATAATAACTGAACTTTTGGGGTAAGTGTATCGATGGCATCAACAATATAGTCAAAGCCCGTTTTAAGCAGATTATCAATCGAATCATCAAGTAGGTACTCAGATAATAATATGACATTCAACTCAGGGTTCATATCTAATAACCGGTTTCGAAAAACATCTGTTTTCATTTGGCCCTCCGTGCTTTTCAGGGCTATGACCTGACGGTTGCGGTTACTCGAATGGATTACATCCGAGTCAACCAGGGTAAGCTTCCCTATTCCGGCACGGCATAATTGTTCTGCCGCGTATCCTCCAACTCCGCCAATACCGGCTACCAAAACGTGTGATTTTTTCAGTTTATCCAGTTTTTCAGAACCTAGTAAAAGTTCGGTCCGTTCCTGCCAGTTATCTTTGTTCATAAGAGTTTACCAAAACAATTGTTAAAATTTTTTTGTAGTTGGGTTTTCAGTTTATCTATTTTTATTTTCCTTATTGAAGCACCTTTTTCATATACCTGGATAATGGAAATCCCTGCATCGTCGGTCTCAAAGAAAATCTTGTCAAGGGGTAATTCCGTAAAAGCCTTGAAAGCTTTACTATCTTCTTTAAATAGCGTATGCCCGAAAGATAAATAGCAGTTTTTGTTAATAAGGTCATCTGCCAACTGTTTACTTGCATTAAACCAGTGTATAATCCAGGGGATATTTTGGTTTGAGTGCTTACGTACAGATAAAATCTCATTATACGCCCTTACACAATGTATAATTACAGGTTTGTTGCATTCTTCAGCTATTTCTAGCTGTTTTCTAAATGCTTTCACCTGGGTTTCAAAAGAAATGTCAACTTTGGCGTCCAACCCTGTTTCGCCAATGGCAATGATGTTAGGATGTGTTGATACTCTTGAAACTACTTCACAATCATTCTGCCACATATTATCTTTCACATGCCAGGGGTGCAGCCCAATGGAATAATATCTTTTCTTAACCATCGAGTTAGCATGTTCAGGGAACAGGTTTTGTACCAGTATTACATTTTCCTGCTCATAATAATTATGCACATGAATATCAATGTACATGGCAGTAAATTCTAAATAGAGCAGACTAAATATTTTAATTTTTATATCTGCATTTTAAAATTATGAATTTAATCCTCCGGATTTATACTGTTTAATCCTTTCTCTATTCTTTCAAGGGTTTCTTTTTGGCCAAGCACCGCCATAATATCAAATAAATGCGGCCCCTTGTTTGTGCCTACTAATAATAGCCGCAAGGGGTTCATAACTTTACCAAAGCCCAGTTCATTCTCTTCAATATAATTTTTAATTCTTTCTTCCAGTTCGTGACTGGTAAAAGTCTGTGTTTTTTCAATAATTCTCTTTATGTCAGTCATCCGGTTTGCCGTATCTTCTTTCCAAAATTTTTTAATTACTTTTTGATCGTACTCTTTTGGTTTTTCAAAGAAGAAATAAGCTTGGTCCCATATTTCGTCAGGGAAATGTATTCTTTCTTTTACCATTTTGCAAACCTGCTTAACAAAATCTTTATTTGCCGTAATATTTTTATTTTGCAATTCAGGAATAAATAAACCAGCCAGCTCTTCATTACTTTTTTGCTTAAGATATTGTTGATTATACCATTTTGCTTTTTCGGGGTCAAAGCGGGCGCCCGCTTTTTGTACTTTTTCCAATGAGAAGGTTTCGATGAGTTCTTTCAACGAGAAAAGTTCTTGCTCAGTACCGGGGTTCCATCCGAGAAAAGCCAGCATATTTGTCACAGCTTCGGGCAAATAGCCAGATTCACGATATCCGGAAAATATTTCCCCATCAGGCGATTTCCAGTCAAGAGGAAATACCGGGAACCCCTCTTTGTCTCCATCGCGTTTACTTAGTTTTCCTTTACCGCTTGGTTTTAAAATTAAGGGCAAATGGGCGAATTTAGGTTTATCCCATCCAAATGCTTCATATAACAAAATATGCAAAGGAAGTGAGGGGAGCCATTCTTCGCCTCTTATAACATGGGTTATTTGCATCAGGTGGTCATCCACTACATTGGCTAAATGATAAGTGGGTAGTCCGTCAGACTTAAAAAGAACTTTGTCATCAAGGGTAGATGTGTTAAAAACAACATCTTTCCTAATCATATCATGAATTTGGATTTCCCTGTTTTCAGGGACTTTAAATCGTATAACGTAAGGTGCTCCCGATTGTAATAGCCGGTTAACTTCTTCACCTGAGAGAGTAAAAGAATTTTTAACCTTTTTTTTATCTGTTCTTATTTTGTAGTCGTAAGAAAAAGTTTTTTTTTCGGCTTCAAACTCATTTCTTAATCTTTCCAGTTCTTCTGGTGTATCAAAGGCGTAATAGCCTTTTTCTTCCGATACCAGCTTATCAATATGGGTTTTATAAATTTTTTTTCGTTCAGACTGACGATATGGAGAAAAAGGGCCATCTGCCGTAACCCCTTCATCTACTTTAATGCCCAACCAACTTAATGATTTAATAATATACTCTTCTGCTCCGGGTACTAATCTTGTTTGATCGGTATCTTCAATTCTAAGAATGAATGTTCCGTTTTTTTGTTTGGCAAAGAGATAATTAAACAGAGCCGTTCGAACCCCGCCAATATGAAGCGGGCCTGTAGGACTTGGAGCAAATCTTACCCTTACTTGTTGATTCATGAAGTTTTTTCGCGAAGATAGGGAATAAAAAAATTCCATAACAAATTTATTTGGAAGAAGTAAAAAAAACATTACCTTTGCCATCCTGAAAAACAGAACTGGAATTATAAACTTAATCTGATGAAAAGAACATTTCAGCCTTCAAACAGAAAAAGAAAAAATAAACACGGGTTCCGTGAAAGAATGGCGACAGCTAATGGACAAAAAGTATTAGCAAGAAGAAGGGCCAAGGGTAGAAAAAGACTAACTGTTTCTGATGAGATTTACAGGAAATAGCAATAAATATAAATTAACATAAGTACGATAAATTTTAAGAGGAAGGTTATTAACCTTCCTTTTTTATTCTATGCCAAACCGTTATACTTCCTGCTATAAAACCGATTTCTTTTTACGATCTTTAAGCATAAGGTTAACGCTAAACTCTGATTTATCCAGGACAATAATGTCGTTGACATCTCCCATTACTTCATCGATAATTCCGAATTCCATAGCTTCTTGGGCATTCATGTACTTATCACGAATAAAAAACTCTTCAATTTCTTTCCAAGTATGCCCGGAATGTTTACCCATTAAATGAAAGATTTGAGTTTGAAGTCGTTCCTGTTCACGTGTGGCAATACGAACATCTTCAGTATACCCCCTTGTTCCTCCGCCGTTGGGGTGCATGTGAATAGTAGAATGGGGCAGGGCAAAACGTTTTCCCTTTTCGCCTGCACTTAGTAAAAAAGTTCCCATACTGCCTGTAAATCCTATTGAAAAAGTTGAGACAGGAACAGATAACATTTTCATGGTATCATATATGGTATTATTCAATAAAGTCATTGTATGATAATGATTTTTCTTTAATGATATTCCTTATTTTTTCAAGGCATTTGTATTTCTGAACACTAACCGAATGTTCATTTGAGTAGCCTAAAGTCCTGGCCAAATCCTTCACAGGTAAATTTTTATAATAAAAAGTGCGCAGTAAATCCATGCATTTTTTACCGGCAATTTCTAAAAATTTTAACAGCCGTTTGCTATTAGTCGTTGGGTAATAATCCGCAGGTACCGGGGGCAGATTTTCCAGGTCGGGTAATTGAATATTTGAGCTTTTTTGTTTGTATTCTCTGAACCACAGGTGCTTTGCAATACCAAAAATATAAGCTTCGTCTGTTGTTTTAATTATTCGATACGATTGTGATACCGTTTCGTAGTATATTACCAATGCATCATGAAAAATATCTTTGGCATCATTAAAAGATCCTCCCATATCGCGAACAAATCCGGCAACAACGGGGAAGGTTTGTTCATATACTTCAACAGTTTTATTGTCTTGATGGCTTGTTTTTTTTATGGCAACAACTAATTCTAATGATTCCATAAAATAAGTTATTTATTAACATGTGCACTTAAATTTCAAAATATCACCTTAAAAATGCAAATTAATTCTATTTTGAACTAAAAAATAGGTAAGAATCACCTTCATAATTCAGATTAAAAAATATGGTAGGCCTATTTATATAATTTTTTCCCACAGATTTCTTTATAAAAAGAATTCTTTTTTATCTTTAGCCTAATAAAAACTTATAAAATATAATCTGATTTTTTACAAGTAAATTTTTAAAAAATGAAAAACCTTTTTATTATCTTATCATTTGCTTTTGCTTTAGGAGCAAGTGCCCAAACGAAATCGATCAAAAAGTCATCTCCTTTATCTGCAGGTTCCCCGGAAGGTGTAAGTATGTCAACACAACGGTTAGCAAGGATTGATGGTATGTGCAAGGAAGCCGTACAAAGTGGGGATATACCCGGTGTAGTTGCTTTAGTGGTGCGTAATGGGAAAATAGTTTATAATAAGGCATTTGGAATGGCTGATAACCAAAGTAACCGGTCATTAAAAGCAGATGATATTTTCCGGATTGCTTCACAAAGCAAAGCCATTACTTCTACTGCAGTGATGATGCTTTGGGAAGAAGGTAAATTCAAACTTGATGATCCGATATCAAAATATATTCCTGAATTCAAAAATCCACAAGTATTAAAAACATTTGAATACAGTGATACCAGTTATACCACTGAACCGGCAAAAAGTGAAATAACTATAAGGCACCTTTTAACTCATACCTCGGGAATTGGATATGGAGAAATTGATGCGGATGAACGGTTTAAAATGATATTTAAAAAAGCCGGAATAACCGACTTGTATACTACAAAAAATATTACTATTGAAGAAAGTGTTAAGAAATTGGCAAAATTGCCCCTGCATCATAATCCGGGAGAAGGATTTACTTATAGTGAAGGGCTTGATGTAATGGGTTATTTTATAGAACTGGTATCAGGTATGCCTTTTGATGTTTTTCTGAGAAAGCACCTCTTTGATCCTCTTGGGATGAACGATACCTGGTTTTACTTGCCTGATGATAAAGC
>CAZWGG010000396.1:0-5579 GCA_964633305.1 uncultured Bacteroidales bacterium | reverse complement strand
CCATTGAGATAATAATCGAACATGGTATCCTGAGTTATTCCATACTCGTAATCAGCGATATAATCGATTTTTGAATCTTTATACCATTTGACTTTTCCTTCAGGCATATTCATCGAATAGACTAGCTCTAAAGTTATATTTCCCAAATAGTCCCAGTTTTTGAACATTCCATTTATGAACTTATGATCGTAATGTATCCGGGATGCCAGCTGTCCGTTTGGATAATATGATTCTCTTATGCCATTCAGGTAATTATCACTTATGTTGTAAATTTCTTTTATCTGACCATTAGAATAATATTCCTCAAAGCTATGAGTCCCATATTCATAATCCGCGTCAAGCGATACACGGCCATCGGGATGGTAATAAATGGATCGAACTGGTGTACCGTCCTGGTTATAAAATGTTTCTGATTGGATCATCCCATTTGGGTGATAAATTATATTTCTGCCAACCATTTTTCCTTCGGAAAAATAACTAAGACTTTCAATCGAATCATTGTTATAAAAGTCTATCCATTTTCCCGTTTGTCCGCTCTTATCATAATATCCCCAAGACTTTAGTTTGCCATTGATATAAAATTCTTTGTATTCTCCAACAATCAGATTGCTGTCGCATGCATATTCCTTTTTAGTTTGCCCATTCGCATAGTATGTGCGTTGTAAGTCTGATAAAAAGCCCCCGGAATATTGAGATTCTTTGGTAAGAAGACCTATGGCATTATATGATTTCCATTTCCCTTCATTTTTTCCGTTTTTTATTAAGCCTTCAACTTGCAGAATACCGTTGGCATAGAATGACTTATACAAAATTATTGAGTCCGACTCCCTTGCAGAATAAAGTAACTTTCCTGTTTTATCGTAACATTCTAATTCAGTTAATCGATCTTTGTCATAGGTCAAAATATTTTGTTTGGTTCCGTTCGGGAAATATTCAATCCTGGTTCCTTCAAGCTTTCCATCTATATAGCTGCTATCGAAAGCAGATATATTTCCATCCCTGTCGTAAGTATAATAATTGCCAGCTAGTTTTCCACTGGTATTATACGTATAAGTATATTTCATCTTATTATTAGGATAATAATAGTAATATTTTCCTGCCAATGTATCATGAATATAATTCATTTCGGACTCTCTGCTTCCATTTGAATACCACATGCGATACATTCCTTCTGTTAACCCGTTTTTATAATTTGCTGCAAGCTTTGGTTTTCCGTTTAACCATGTCTCAGTCAGGCTGTCGGTAAGTTCATCATTTGAATAATTGAAACTGCGTGTATACCCATTTTCCATATTGTAAAAAAGTCCTGGCCCATCGGCTTTTCCTTCTGAATAATTATTAACCAGAATTAAAAATCCCGAAGGTGAGTATTTGTTAAATTTTCCCTGTATGTTTCCATGCACATAACCTATGGTATCTTCGATGGCTCCGTTCGGATAATAATTATAATTGTTACCTTCTAACTCATCATTTTTAAATGATAAATGTTGTTTTAGTATACCGTTTGGCCAATAATCGAACCATTCACCTTCAGCTTTGTCATGAATATATTTACCTTTTTCTCTAACAGATCCATCGTTACGCAGGAATAACCAGTCACCTTCTTTAATTTCGCCATTTTTATTATCACTAATTCCAATAGATACGAGGTCTCCGTCTTCATCAAAATGATAATTCTCCTTTCCCTCCTTCTCATGGGCGAACGAAAAACCATATGTCCTTCCTTTGTTTAAATACAACTTAGCCCAATTTACAAATTTGTTTAGCTTTTCCTCATTCTTTTTCAACCAGTCAGCAACTTTGGTATTATTAGTATTCTTCAGTATATAATTAAGATACGTTTCAAAATCTTTGTTTTGATATATTGTGGAGAATAATCTGACATATAACTGATTATAAAGTGATGTATCTTCAGGATCAAAATTCATTTTACGGAAAAGCATAAGTGATTGCCTTGTTATCAGATAGCTAACATCATAATCATAATCAAAATCATCGCTAAATGCCAGACCTGATTGCAATAGCGCGGTTAATTCATCCCATTTACGCGAATCGATGTTTGGCGGATATGGGTATTTATATGCCTGGCATACCAGGGAAGGTTTTTTTGTAATAGCCTCTTCGAACGAAGTGATACCGGCAATACTCGGATTTAGCAGAAGAACCATATTATATGCAAGGTAGGATTTTGCGATGCGTCCCATCATATAATTTGCTTTTGCCAATGCCAAATGGCTTCTGGTATGATATGGATTCAAGTGAATACTTTCGGTAAGAACTTTCTCTGCTTCTTCCGGCTGGCTGATATTCAAATAACAGACTGCAAGATTATACAAAAGGTTCTGATTATAAGGCCACCTGATGAGTGCATCGGATAATACATTTATCCCTTCCTGCGATTTTCCCAAATTATCAAGCATGGACCCTATCAGACTATATACAGCAACATTATCATATTTCAAAAGAATTGCTTCTTTACACTTTTCCAGCGCTGTTTTCATGCTGTCCATGTAATAATAGCTAAGCGCCATTTCATAACGGGCCCGGCCATAATCGGGATCGCATTCGCATACTTTTTTATATTGACGGATAGCTTCGTTATAATCTCCCCTATTATGAAATTCAATTCCTTTTGCAATTAAATCATCCGATGATGAATAGATACTGTCTTTTTGCGCAAATAAACTCAATGAAAACAAAACATTAAAAAATAAAAGCCAACTAATTATGCGTCTTTTCATCTGATTAAAGGATTAGTGGTTATCATATAGATGTCATAAATCAAAAATAAGCTCATTGTAAATAAATAAGAAATTTAGTTAGTCGTTAATTTTAACATATTTACACTTTTCGTAAAAATTTAAAAAGAATTCTTATACGGCATTTGCATCCTATTGGTTATCTGGTATCTTGTTTAAAACTATTTTAACGGTTATGACAAATTTTTATTTCCTGAAGGTTTTTTTTGTTTTTAATTGCATAGATGTTCAATAAGATACTCCGATTCAGCATCAAGGGTTTCATAGATTTGCAACAAATTATTTTATTGCCCTATTTAAAAAAACAAACTATTTCAGTTGAACGTTTGAAAATTATTAACTATTAACACTTTATGGTTTTGATTGCATAAAATTTCAGGAGTTTATTTTTTCAGAGACTAACATCAGGTAAGTTCAATTTCAATATCATAGTTACCTAAAAGCCCCGGAAGACCTTGCAGAGAAAACTTTGCCTTTTTTATCCTGTTACTATCAGGATGGATGGAAAAATTAATTGCAGTACGAAAATCTGCTTTTTCCAAAATACTATTTTCAAAGATTGCTTCCGTGAGGTCGCAACGATCGAATACGGAATTTGTAAGGTCACAAGCTACAAAATCCACAGATTGTAACTGCACGTCTATAAATTGGGTCTCTCTTATCTTTGTCCGGTAAAACGACGAATGATTCAGCGTGCAATTTTCGAATTTGAATGAAAGCCCGAACTCATTACAATTTTCGAAATGCAACCCCAGCATTTTACACTCCTTAAAAATTATATCCCGGAATACTGTATCTACAAGTTTGACCAGACTGAGGTTACACCGGACAAATTCGCACTCCATAAATTTTATCTCTGAAAGATCGGCATTTGAAAAGTCGCAATCGCTAAACCTGCAACTGTCATACTCCCCTTTTTTCAATGAATTTTTTGTAAAGTCAGCCTTTTCAAATCGTTTATCTGCAAAATAATTTTGTTCCATTTTTAAGTGCTTTCGTTCGTTTGACAGAGATGCAATTTATTGAAAATTTACGATCCGATTTTCAACGGTACGTTTGTATGGTGTCAATTGACGCTTCAAAACAAATTCCTTTCAAACCGTTACTATAGCCTAGTAAATGAAAGAAAGTTAAGGGTTTGTAAGAATAACCAATGCACGAAATTATGCGGCTGTGCGTTATTTTAATTCTTTAGAAAAAAGCAATTTGATTTTACCCTCAATCAATAAATCATTAACATAGTTGAGTTGTTTTGAAATAAGAAAACGAATCCAAAGATTCGTATCAAGAATTACTTTTTCACTTCTCATATCGGGCTTTTCCAGCAGACTCAATTTCTTCTGTAATCTCTTCAGGTGATGGTGCATCATCGGAATTAGTCCTAAATTTGTCTAATGGTTCTTTAAATTCAGATTTTGCTTTTTCTTTCTTAATCCTTATCAGGTTTAGGTCAGCCAAGTCTTTTTGCAGAGCTTTTGCTTTAGGATTTAATATGTCAATTCTAACAGTTTCCATAATTAACAATTTTTATCAAAGATATTAAAACTACCAGTATACACGATACTCCGTCAGCATGCGGCTTCATGTTGGGTCTCGTTCCTCGACCACACGAAGCTTTATTTATTGGGCATAGGCTTTTAATTTCATATCATGGTTAGGAGAAATATTAGTCCGATTACAATCCTGTAATACCCAAAATGTTTAAATCCATAATTTACCACGATTTTCAAGAAAATCTTCACAGCAAACCACGCACTGATAAACGCAAAAACAAGTCCGATTAAGAGTAAAAGAATTTCGTTGTTGTCAAATTTTATAGGTGTTTTAATTAAATCATACCCTGTTGCAGCAAACATAGTTGGAATAGCTAAAAGAAATGAAAATTCTGTAGCTTGCTTTTTGTCAAGTCTGTTAAATACACCGCCAACTATTGTAGCCGCTGCTCTTGATGTACCTGGTATCATTGAAAGGCATTGCATCAAGCCGATATAAAATGCATTTTTATACGGAATTTTTTCTAAACTTTCAATTTCGGTCTTTTGATTGATTACTGTTTTGTCTATCCAGATTAAAATAATTCCACCAATAATCAAAGAAATTGAAACTACTATTGGATTAAAAAGATATGCTTTGATAAAATCATAGGCAAAAAAACCAACGATTGCTGTAGGTAAAAATGCTACAAACAGCTTGATGTAGATATCAAGATTTTGAAAAAACCTTTTGATATACATCAAAGCAATTGCCATAATGGCTCCCAGTTGTATGGAAATTTCAAATGTTTTTACAAAAGTATCGTCTTGAATTTTCATAATGCTTGAAGCTAAAATCATATGACCTGTCGATGATACTGGAAGAAATTCTGTAATGCCTTCTATTACAGCGAGAATTATAGATTGAATAATATTCATTTCGTTTATTTAAATATTTCAAAAATAGTAAAAAATGTCATGTTGGCGATGCACGTTAACATATAGCTATCATCTCCCATAAACACGCCTCTTCTTTTTATCCTGTAACCGGACAAAAGCACAGCTGTTTTTATATTCCTTAACGTTTATTTTCTTCACCCTGGAATACCTGTTGTAACTAAAAAATAGAAAAAAACATGATAGTTGGTGAGCTGGCATGTTGTGATTTCATCTTATAATAATAGTGCATTTTTAATATTACAAAATATCTCCTATAAATCTCTTAAAAATGAGGATTTTATATGAACAATTTTGAACATGCAGACGGGGAAATACCTAGTGTCATGTCAATCTTATTATGTCATATAGTCACCCTGAACTCCTGCCTGGCTGGCCTCGGCAGACAGGT